>JBGPLJ010000223.1:0-6182 GCA_041486385.1 Steroidobacteraceae bacterium | reverse complement strand
GTCGATCGCGGCGCCCAGGCCGATCGCGTCGGCGATGTTCGGCGTGCCCGCCTCGAACTTGTAGGGCAGTGTGTTGTAGGTCGTGCCCTTGGTGAAACTCACGGTCAGTATCATGTCGCCGCCGCCTTGCCAGGGGGGCATGGCTTCAAGCAAGGCTTCACGGCCGTAGAGCACGCCGATGCCGGTCGGACCGAACATCTTGTGGCCCGAGAACGCATAGAAGTCGCAGTCGAGCGCCTGCACATCGACCTTCAGATGCGGAACGGCCTGTGCGCCGTCTACCAGCGAGGGAATCCCGCGCGCACGCGCGGCGGCGACCATGCGCTTCACTGGCAGCACCGTGCCGAGCGCGTTGGAGGCATGGGCGAAGGCGACCAGCCGGGTGCGCGGACCCAGCAGGCTCTCGTAGGCGTCGTAGTCCACCACGCCGCGGGCGTCGATCGGCGCGACGCGCAGCACGATGCCAAGCTCGCCGGCGAGCAGTTGCCACGGCACGATGTTGGCGTGATGTTCGAGCCAAGTAAGCACGACCTCATCGCCAGGCTTGAAGTTGGCGCGGCCGTAGCTCTGCGCAACGAGATTGATACCTTCCGTCGTTCCGCGGACAAAGATGATTTCGTGCGTGGAGCGTGCATTGATAAAGCGCCGCACCTTGTCGCGGGCGCCTTCGTAGCACTCGGTCGCACGCTGGCTCAGCGTATGGACGCCGCGATGTACGTTCGCGTGCGATTCGCGGTAATACGTGTCGATTGCCTGGAGCACGGCGACCGGGTGCTGTGAAGATGCCGCGTTATCGAGATAGGCGAGCGGCCACCCGTTGATGATTTCACTCAGGATAGGAAAGTCGCGACGGATCCGATTCACGTCGAAATCCGGCGTAGTTGATCTATGTTTTTCAACGACTTGCGGGATCATCTAGATAAAGTCCTTGATCAGGTCGCGGTCAGGAAGCGTGCCGGCGACGCGGCGGGCAACGGTGCGGCTCAGCTCATCGACCGGCAGATCCTTCAACAGGTCGATCACGAACGCGTAGGTCAGCAGTCCCCGCGCCATTGCGGCATCGATGCCGCGCGACAGAAGATAGAACAGCATGTTGGGGTCGAGCCGTCCGGTTGATGCGCCGTGGCTGCACTTCACGTCTTCATTGTTGATTTCGAGCTGCGGACGAGTGTCGGCCTCTGCGCCGCTTGCCAGCAGCAGGTTACGGAAATTCTGCTCGGAGACGCTCCCCCTGGCGCCTGGAGCAACGATCACCTTGCTGTTGCAGATGCTGCGGCCACTGTCGTTCACAACCGAGCGCACGTGCGTGCGGCTGGTCGTGTGAGGAACGGCATGGCGCAGCTCCGCGTGCAATTCGTGATGCTGGGTGCCCGCCGTAACCATGAGCCCGTTGATCTGACCGGCCGCGGCTGCACCATTAAGCGCGACATCCACGTCCGAGCGCACGATGTCGCCTCCGACCATGAGGCTGTGGAGCGCAAACGTGGAGCGCGCGCCGACGCGAGCCCGCAGCGTGTCGAACTGTCGTGCATCCGCCGCGAGCGTGTGCAAGCGGCACAGGTCGACTCGCGAGGAGTCATCGACTTCGATGTCGGCCAGCGAATTCACGAAACGCGAGCCGGCGCCGTCGGCGACGTGATGCTCCACGATGGTTGAGCTCGCTCCTCGGGTCGCGCGGATCCGGATGCGCGGAAACGTCGCTTGCGCGCTGGTGCCGCCGGTGGTGGCAATGAAGACAAGATAAATGAGCGGCGACTCGCCGCCCGCAATCTCCACCGATGCGCCGTCCATCGCGAACGCGGTGTTGAGAAGAGCGAAGCGGGTGTCGGCGCGATCGTCGACAGGGACTGCGCTGGCGAGCAGTTCTGGCGCCCGCGCGTACAGCTCGGTAAGCGTCTCGATACGGGTAACTGGGGATGCCATGCGCGGACTCGACAGGCGCGCGTTGAAGCGACCATCCACGAATACGAGCCGGGTCGCTCCCGCCATCGTCAGGAGACCTTCGGGTGCGCGCGCTTCGGCAGCGGACGATGGAGCCAGCACCCACTCGCTGCGCGCGAGACCGCGCAGGATCAGGTATTTCCAGTTCTCATCGCGTGCGTTCGGCAGACCCGCCGCGACAAACCGATCGCGAGCGGCACGCCGCACGCGCTGCGCTTCGGCATCTGTGGCCAGCGCGCCCGCGGCTTGCGTCTGCGCGCGTTCGACACTCGCGAGGAAAGGCGAGAGCCCGGCGTTCATGCGCGGCGGCCCTCATGGCGCAGCCAGTCATAGCCCTGGCGTTCGAGTTCGAGCGCGAGCGTGCGATCGCCGCTGCGCACGATGCGTCCGTCCGTCAGCACGTGCACACGGTCCGGCACGACGTGCTCGAGCAAGCGCTGATAGTGCGTGACCAGCAGGATGGCCCGATCCGGACGGCGCGTCGCATTGACGCCGTGCGCGACAACCTTGAGTGCGTCGATATCGAGTCCGGAATCGGTCTCATCGAGAATGGCGAGTTCGGGTTCCAGCACGAGGAGCTGCAGGATCTCGTTGCGCTTCTTCTCGCCGCCGGAGAAGCCCTCGTTCACCGCACGCGACAGAAACGCCTCGTCGATCTGCATCAGTCGCATCTTGTCCTTGACGAGCGCCAGGAACTCGAAGGCATCGAGCTCGGCGAGACCGCGATGCTTGCGCACGGCGTTGAGCGCCGCCTTCAGAAGATACACATTGTTGACGCCGGGAATTTCCACCGGGTACTGAAAGCCAAGGAAGACGCCGGCGCGAGCGCGCTCCTCCGGCGGCAACGCGAGGAGGTCCTGGCCCTTGTAGAGGACCTTGCCCGAGTGAATCGTGTACTCCGGGCGCCCCGCGAGGACTTGTGCGAGCGTGCTCTTGCCCGAGCCGTTCGGACCCATGATGGCGTGCACCTCGCCCGCGCCAACTTCCAGAGAGAGGCCCTTCAGGATGCGGCGATCGCCGATCGAGACTACAAGGTTCTGAATGCTAAGCACGGGATTTCCTGTGGCAGCCGGGATGTCAGCCGACGGCGCCTTCGAGGCTGACGTTGAGAAGGTTCTGGGCTTCCACCGCGAATTCCATCGGCAGCTCCTTGAAGACCGCCTTGCAGAATCCATTGACGATCATGTTGACCGCGTCCTCCGCCGAAATGCCGCGCTGCAGACAATAGAAGAGCTGGTCCTCGCCGATCTTGGAGGTCGTCGCCTCGTGCTCGACGGTGGCGGTTGGTTCCTTCACCTCGACATAGGGGAAGGTGTGCGCGCCACATTCGGAACCCATGAGGAGCGAGTCGCATTGCGTGAAGTTACGTGCGCCCGCCGCGCTCGGCAGAATGCGGACGAGGCCGCGATACGTGTTGTGCGCGTGGCCGGCGGAAATGCCCTTCGAGACGATCGTGCTCTTCGTGCCGCGGCCGATGTGGATCATCTTCGTGCCGGTATCGGCCTGCTGATAGTTGTTGGCCACGGCGACGGAATAGAATTCGCCGACCGACTCCTCGCCGCGCAATACGCAGCTTGGATATTTCCATGTGATAGCCGAGCCCGTCTCGACCTGGGTCCAGGAAATTTTCGAGCGCGCTCCGCGGCATTCGCCGCGCTTGGTGACGAAATTGTAGATGCCGCCGCGGCCGTTCTCATCGCCCGGGTACCAGTTCTGCACGGTGGAATATTTGATGCGCGCGTTCTCGAGCGCCACCAGCTCGACGACAGCGGCATGCAGCTGATTCTCGTCGCGCATCGGTGCCGTGCAGCCTTCGAGGTAGCTTACGTGGCTGCCCTCATCGGCAACGATCAGCGTGCGCTCGAACTGGCCGGTCTTTGCCGCATTGATGCGAAAGTAGGTCGACAGCTCCATCGGGCAGCGCACACCTTTCGGTATGTATACGAATGAGCCATCGGTGAACACCGCTGAGTTCAGCGTTGCAAAGAAATTGTCGGTATATGGCACGACGGTGCCGAGATAGCGCTCAAGGAGCTCCGGGTGCAGCTGCACGGCTTCCGAGAACGGGCAGAAGATGACGCCTGCGTCGGCGAGGCGCGCCTTGAACGTGGTCGCAACCGAAACGCTGTCGAATACAGCGTCCACTGCGACCCCGGCGAGCCGGGCGCGTTCGTGCAGCGGGATGCCGAGCTTGTCGTAGGTCTCGAGGAGCTTGGGATCAACTTCCTCCAGACTCCTCGGTCCCGAACCCGGTTGTTTCGGAGCGGAATAGTAGGAGATCGACTGGTAGTCGATCGGCTGGTACCGCACATGGGCCCAGCTCGGCTCGGTCATCTTCTGCCAGTGCGCGTACGCCTGGAGCCGCCACTTGAGGAGAAATTCCGGCTCGCCCTTCTTGCGTGAAATCAGCCGGATCACGTTCTCATCGAGACCTGGAGGGACGGTGTCCGATTCAATATCCGTGACAAAGCCGTGCTGATACTTGCGGCCGACCAGCTCGTCGAGTTCTGTGGCTTTCGTGGACATGCTCAGGCGCCCTGGCTGCGTCCGTGCACGCGCAGCGTGGCGGCGCGAATCCTGCCCGCAATATCCGGTGTGCGGGACGCCGTCGCATCCGCGAGCTCATGCAAATTTATATCCTGCAACGCATGCCGGATCGCGCTGTTGATGCGTTGCCAGCTGTGCCCGACTCGGCATGCATGCTCGATTCCGCAATGACTGTCGTGGCTGGCGCACTCTGTAATAGCGACCGGACCCTCGAGCGCATCCAGAATCTCCGCGGCACTGATCGAAATGGCGGGACGTGCCAGCTGATAGCCGCCGCGCGTGCCACGCATGGATGTGACTAGCTGTGACTTCTGCAGCTGCTTCAGGAGCTTCGTGACCGTTGGCTGCGCAATGCCGGTGGCCTCCGAGACCTCCACGGCCGTGTGCAGGCACTCTGGTCGGACTGCCATATGCGCGAGGATGACCGTCGCGTAGTCCGTGAGCTTGCTGATCCGTAACATGACTATCTGGTGTCCTGCGAGGCACTGTCCTCCGAGGCGGCGTCGTCCGAGGCGACACCACCTGGAGCGGCTCTTGCCATGGGGCCCCTGCGGGGCCAAGTTAAACTATATGGGACTATTTTAGTCCTATAACAACCCGCGGCGGAATAGGCCAATCCAGGGACCCATGGCTAGAGAGGGTACGGGGGCCATGGCAAGGGCGGTTAGCAGCGTCTTTTGCTATCCTCTCGGCCCAATTTTTTGCTGCCCCGCCGGACTGTTACGGCGTTCGCACGGTATTCAACTACGCCCCAATCCGGGGTTGATCCGCCAGGAGCATCGAAGATGAAACATAGTGAGCTGGAAGCCACCGCGCGCGCGATGGTGACCAAGGGTAAGGGCATTCTCGCCGCCGACGAATCGGGCGGCACGATCAAGAAGCGTTTCGATACCATCAAGCTCGAATCGACCGAAGAGAGCCGTCGAACGTATCGGGAAATGCTCCTGACGGCGCCTGGCTCGGCCGACTACATCAGCGGCGTTATCTTCTACGATGAGACGTTGCGCCAGAAGACGAAGGCCGGCGTGGCGTTCGTCGAGTACCTGAACCGACTCGGCATTGTTCCCGGCATCAAGGTCGATGCGGGTTCAAAGGCGCTCGCGAATGCGCCGGGCGAACAGGTTACGGAGGGGCTCGACGGACTGCGCGAACGGCTTGCGGAGTACTACAAGATCGGCGCGCGTTTCGCCAAGTGGCGCGCTGTTATCGATATTGCAGATGGCATTCCCAGTCGCTACGGCATCCACGTGAACGCGCATGCGCTGGCGCGTTACGCGACGCTGTGCCAGGAAGCCAGCATCGTGCCGATCGTTGAGCCCGAAGTGCTGATGGACGGTAGCCATACGCTTGACCGCTGCGAAGAAGTCACGGACCGCGTCCTGGCCGAAGTCTTCGCACAACTCAATCTGCACGGCGTCTACCTCGAGGGCATGGTGCTCAAGCCGAATATGGTCATCTCGGGGCTTAAGTGCCCGCAGCGTGCACGCGCCGAGCAAGTGGCGGAGGCCACGGTGCGTTGCCTGAAGCGCCACGTGCCAGCTGCCGTCGCGGGCATTGCATTCCTGTCGGGTGGACAAAGTGCGGAGGAAGCCACCGAACATCTGAATCTCATCAACGCCATGGGCAATCTGCCCTGGCCGGTGACCTTCAGCTACGGTCGCGCGCTGCAGGCACCCGCGCTCGCGGCATGGAAG
>JBGPLJ010000222.1:0-6233 GCA_041486385.1 Steroidobacteraceae bacterium | reverse complement strand
GCATATGAGCTGGCGCGGCCGCCAGCACGCGCCCTGCAGTTGCCCATTCGCATGGATCTCTGCGCGCGCACGCGAGCAACTCGCGACCAGGCGACGCTGCGTGCGCACGAGCGGCGCCGCAATGTTGTCGGAGCGTTCGTCGCGACAGGAGCTGTGCTGCCGCGGCACGTCGCTGTGATCGATGACGTTCTGACAACGGGCAGTACCTGCGATGAACTCGCGCGCGTGCTGAAGCGTGCCGGTATCGAACGAGTCGACGTATGGGTCATCGCTCGGGCCACGCCACCCAGACCTTCATAGCCTGCACTCAGACTTTGAAAAGGTAATCGAGCGCGAGACCGATGAACACTGTCATGCCGAAGTAATTGTTATTGAGAAACGCGCTCATGCAGAAATCGCGCTCGCGCTGCCGGATCAGAATCTGCTGGTAGAGAAAGAACATTCCACCGCCGGCAAGGCCAAGCCCGTACCAGAATCCGAGGCCCGCGTCCTTGCCGACCAGGTACAGCGCCAGCAGCACCATGAGCTGCATCACGCCGATGATGAAGCGATCAGCGTCGCCGAAGAGGATTGCTGTCGAGTTGATACCGATCTTCATATCGTCATCGCGGTCGACCATCGCGTATTCGGTGTCGTAGACCGCGACCCAGAGAATCGCCGCAAAGAAGATCACCCAGCCGATCCTCGGCACCGTCCCGAAGACGGCGGCGAATGCCATCGGCACGCCCCAGGCGAATGCCGCGCCGAGATAAAACTGCGGGAGCGCGAAGAAACGCTTCACGAAGGGGTAGCTGACAGCGATGGCGCAACCGATCACGGCGAGCAGCCGCGTGAATTGGTTGAGCTGCATTGCCAGCGACAGAGCCGCAAGCGCCAGCGCGACGAACACTCCAATTGCTTCGTAGGGAGAAATGCGCCGGGCGGCCAGGGGCCGGTCACGAGTGCGTTTCACATGCGGGTCGATGTTGCGGTCGGCATAGTCATTGACTGCACAGCCCGCCGAACGCATGAGCACCGTGCCTACAAAGAAAATTGCGAACAGGTCGGCGGTTGGATGTCCCCGTGTTGCAATCCACAGCGCCCACAGCGTCGGCCACAGCAACAGCCAGATGCCTATCGGCCGATTGAGCCGCACGAGCAGAGAATATTCACGCAGCGTGAGTCCGATGCGGGTCAGGGAATTCGACGCTGTCTGTAATCGACTCATACCCTCAGCCTACCTTGCCGTACTCGCCGCTAAGACCGACCCAGCGCGCCACCAACGGTGCGATGTTGTCAGGATACGCATCTTCCATCACGACAGCGGCACGCTGCACTCGCGGCAGCAGGTCCGCGTCACGCAGCAGATCCGCCACGCGCATTTCCGCAAGGCCGGTCTGGCGCGTACCCAGAAGCTCGCCCGGTCCGCGCAGCTCCAGGTCTTTGCGCGCAACCTCGAATCCGTCATTGGTCGCGCGCAGCACGCCCAGGCGTTCGCGCGCAAGCTCGGTGAGCCGCGGGCGATAGAGGAGCACACAAGTGCTCTGCGCGGTGCCGCGCCCCACCCGGCCTCGCAGTTGATGCAGCTGGGCGAGGCCCATGCGTTCTGCGTTATCGATCACCATGAGACTGGCGTTCGGAACGTCGACGCCGACTTCAATAACCGTCGTCGCAACCAGCAACTGGATTTCGCCCGCCTTGAAACGCTGCATGGTGGCGTCCTTGTCGCGCGCGGGCATGCGGCCGTGAATCAGACCGACGCGTACTTTCGGCAGCGCTTCGGCAAGTTGCGCCGCCATGTCTTCAGCGGCCTGCTGTTCGACGACCTCGGATTCCTCGATCAAAGGACACACCCAGTACACTTGCGATCCTGCGGCGCACGCGTGCTCGATGCGTGCAACGACCTCATCGCGCCGGCTTTCCGGCAGCACCACGGTCTTGACCGGCGTGCGGCCGGGAGGCAATTCGTCAATCACCGAGACATCGAGGTCGGCATAGGCCGTCATGGCGAGCGTTCGTGGAATCGGCGTCGCGGTCATGATGAGCTGATGTGGAAAGCGCTGGTCATGTTCGCCCTTGGCGCGCAGACGCCGGCGCTGCTCGACGCCGAACCGGTGTTGCTCGTCGATGATCGCAAGCGCGAGCCGCGCAAACTTCACGCCCTCCTGGAACAGCGCGTGCGTGCCCACAACAATCGGGACTTCGCCGCTCGCAATGGCTTGCAGCAACTCGCGCCGTGCGCGCGCCGCTGTCTTGCCAGTGAGAAGGGCCACGGGCTGCTCGAGCGCTGCGAACCAGTTCTTGAAATTCGCGCCGTGCTGCTCCGCCAGGAGCTCGGTCGGCGCCATGACAGCCACCTGCCGGCCGCTGCCAACCGCACGCGCCGCTGCCAGCGCGGCGACCACTGTCTTGCCACAGCCGACGTCGCCCTGGATCAAGCGCAACATGGGTCGATCGCGACTGAGATCGCGATCGATTTCCTCGGCGACTCGCTGTTGCGCTCCCGTCAGTTTGAACGGCAGATTGGCGCGCAACCGCTGCGCAAGCCCGGCGTTCGTGAGAGACCAGGCCTTTTCCTTTTCAATTCCCAGGCGCAACAGGCGCAGGCTCAAGTGGTGCGCCAGCAGCTCTTCGAAGGCAAGGCGCCGCTGGGCGGGATGTCTGCGAAGCGCAAGCTCCTCGAGCGCCGCATCTGGCGAGGGTCTGTGAACGAATCGCAGTGCTTCCGTAAGCGTTGGTAGCTTGAGCTCGCCCGTCACCGCTTGCGGCAGCCAGTCGCGGACGTGGGCGTCCGACAGCAGACCGAGCGCCTGAGTCGTAAGTGCGCGCAGACGACCCTGCTGCATGCCTTCGGTGGTCGGATAGATTGGTGTCAATGCGAGATCCACGGGCAGCGGCTCTCCCCCGTCCACGCGTCGATATTCGGGATGCACGATTTCGAGGCCGGAGGGCCCACGCCGGGCCTCCCCATAGATGCGAAGGCGCGTGCCGCGCGCGAGTCCGGCCTGCTGACTGGCGCTGAAGTGAAAGAATCGAAGCGTTAGCCAGCCCGAACCATCGGTGACCCGGCACAACAGCTGGCGTCGGCCGCGATACACAATCTCGCTCAGCTCGACCGTCGCTTCGACCGCGACGCGCGCCCCGTCGGTCAAACTGCCGATCGGGCACACATGCGTGCGATCTTCGTAGCGCAGCGGCAGCAGGAACCACAGATCCTGCACCGTGCGCACGTTGAGTTTCTCGAGCCGCGCGGCGAGCGATTCACCGACACCGGCGAGGCTGGTGACTGGCTGCAGCTCGGGAGCGGCGGGCGGATCGGCCTGCCGGCTTCCGGCCACGCGGCGCGAGCGCGTGGCCAAGGTCAGCTCGCGCGATGGAGAATGCAATCGATCTCGACCAGCGCGCCACGGGGCAGCGTGGCGACACCGATGGTCGTACGCGTCGGGTACGGCTCACGCAGGTATTCAGCCATCACCTTGTTGACGGTAGGAAACGCGCCGAAGTCGGTCAGGTAGATCGTCATGCGCACGGCGTCGTCGAGCGTGACGTTGGCTGCGCGTGCGACTGCCTTCAGGTTTTCGAAGACACGCCGGATCTGCGCCTCGACATCGCCAACAACGAGCTGCCCCGTCGCCGGGTCGAGTGGTATCTGGCCAGAAACATACAGGGTGTTTTCGACGCGCACACCTTGCGAATAGGTGCCGATCGCTCGCGGTGCGTCGGGGGTGGAAATGATCTCGCGCTTCATTGCGTCCGCTCCAGAGGATGTACCGGCGGCCATTCTATCGGGAGCCGGCCGCGTACCGGTACCCTCACGCCAGTGTGCGGGTGACCTTCAGGACATCCGGCATGTTGCGGATGACGCGCATGACCCGGGCGAGCTGCTTGCGATCCCGTACCTGCAGCTCGAGGTTGAGCGTTGAGGTGTCGCCCTCGTGCCCGACGAGCGAAACGTGGTCGATATTGGTCTTCGTATCGGCGATGGCAGCCGCGACCTGCGCGAGCACGCCCATCTTGTTGAAAATCTCGACGCGGATTTCGGAAGCGAACAGGCGATCGAGCGTCTTTTCCCAGGCGACGGACAGCCATTTCTCCGGCTGTTTGCGAAAATTCGCGACGTTGCGGCAAGTCTGGCGGTGAATCACCACGCCGCGGCCGCTCGAGAGATTGGCCATGATCGGGTCATTCGGTATGGGGAAGCAGCAGCGCGCGTACGTCACGACCAGGCCTTCCGTGCCGGCAATGACGAGCGGCGCCGCATCGCGGCTGCCCGCGTCGTCCGCCGACGATGGCAGTACTGCTCGCGCAACGAGCGGCGCCAGGCGTTCACCGAGTCCGATGCGTTCGAATAGATCCTCTGCGCTCTTCAGGCCGAACTCGCCGGCGGCGCTGGCGATGCGCTCTGCAGGAATCTTGCGCAGGGTCAAGGCGAACTCATCGAGCGCCTGGTTCAGCATCTTGCGTCCGAGCTCGATCGCTTCAGAGCGCTGCATGCTCTTCAGGTACTGCCGAATCGCACTGCGCGCCTTGGCGCTGACGACAAAATTGACCCAGCTCGGATTGGGGCGCGCGCCTTTGGCGGTAATGATCTCGACGGTCTGCCCATTGCGCAGCGTCGTGCGCAACGGCACCAATCTGCGGTCGATCTTTGCCGCCACACAGCGATTGCCGACGTCGGTGTGTACCGCGTATGCGAAGTCGACGGCGGTCGCGCCGCGTGGCAGACGCAATATCTCGCCGCGTGGCGTGAACACGTACACCTTATCGGGGAATAGGTCGACCTTGACGCTTTCGAGGAATTCCTCGCTGTTGCCACCTTCATGGATTTCCATCAGGTGCGAGAGCCATTGCCGCGCGTGGTCTGCGGGCGTTATCGATCCGCCGGGACCACTCTTATATTTCCAGTGCGCGGCGATGCCGGCTTCGGCGACCTTGTGCATTTCTTCGGTGCGGATCTGCACCTCGATTGGAATGCCATTCGGTCCGAACAATGTCGTGTGCAACGACTGATAGCCATTGATGCGAGCGATCGCAATGTAGTCCTTGAAGCGGCCGGGCATCGGTTTGTATACACCGTGCACCACGCCCAGTACCCGATAGCAGGTGTCGACGCTGTCGACCACGATACGAAAGCCGTAGACGTCGACAATCTCATTGAGCGCAACGCCCTTGTTGCGCATCTTCTTGTAGACGCTGTAGAGATGCTTCTCGCGTCCGTCGACGACCGCCTTGATGCCGGCCTTGTCGAGCGCGGATTTCAGCGCGTCGGAAATCTTGCCGATGAACTGCTTCTGATTGCCGCGCGCGCGCTTCAATTCCTTCTCAAGCACCCGGTAGCGCTGCGGATAGAGCGCGCGAAATCCGAGATCCTCGAGCTCGAGCTTCATCGCGTAGAGACCGAGGCGCTCGGCGATGGGCGCGTAGATCTCGAGCGTTTCCACGGCGATCGCGCGCCGCTTGGGCGCCGGTACGGCACCGAGCGTACGCATGTTGTGCGTCCGATCGGCAAGCTTCACGAGTACCACGCGGATGTCGCGCACCATCGCCAGCAGCATCTTGCGGAAGCTCTCGGCCTGCGCCTCCTTCTGGCTCTTGAAGTGGATCTGATCGAGCTTGGTGACGCCGTCGACGAGCTCCGCCACTTCGCTGCCAAAACGGTTCGCGATCTCCGTCTTCGCCGTCGGCGTGTCTTCAATGACGTCGTGCAGAATCGCCGCGATGAGGGTCTCGGCGTCGAGATGCAGCTCGCCGAGAATATTCGCTGCCGCGACCGGGTGGGAAATGTACGGCTCGCCCGAGAGACGCTTCTGGCCGCGGTGGGCCTCAGCGCCGAACTCGTAAGCGGCTTGAATGCGTTCGACCTGTTCGGGAGGGAGGTAGCTCTCGACGGTCGAAATCAGCTGATTGATGCCCGTGGCGCGTCTTCCGCCAGGCAAGAAGCCCAGAATGGAAGACGCATAGTCCACGCGCTCGCCTCCTGGGGCGTTTTAGTCTCCGAGGCCGAGCTGTGGCGCACGAAAGTCGATGGCCGGCTCGAAGTCCATGGCGGGCGGTTCCGGCTGCGGATCCGGCTCTTCCAGCATGGCGGGTGTCACGTGGCCTTCCGCAATTTCGCGCAAAGCGACGACCGTGGGCTTGTCATTCTCCCAGTCGACCATCGGCTCAGCGCCGTTGGCGAGGCGTCGCGCGCGCTTCGACGCGAGCAACACGAGCTGGAACAGGTTGTCGACGTTCTGCAGGCAGTCTTCTACGGT
>JBGPLJ010000221.1:0-6307 GCA_041486385.1 Steroidobacteraceae bacterium | reverse complement strand
CGACGATGTCGACGTCGCCGGGGGCCGGCATCATGGAAAGGACCGGCGTCCGCCCGCTCTCCGGGATCATCTCCACGTAGTAAAGCGTGGCGCCGGTGCGTTGGGCGACGCCCGGCACCGACGTTGACTGCACGATGAACCGCTCGCGGTGCGCGACTTCGATGAGCCAGTCGGCTACGACGCCACCGCCCTGCCCGCCGAGCGCCGCGACCGTTAGACGTATGGGTCGATCGATGACCGTCATGGGTCGCGACTCACTCGATCGCCAGCGCCAGGCGTCGCCGCGCGCCGCGCCGTTGCGACCAGCCGATGATGGCCGCGCGCAGGCGGCTGACGAAGCGATCCCAGCCGGTCGGATTGATGATGACATCGGCTCGATAGAACGAGGGGCACAAGGTTGCCGCATGCGCGACGTCACCGCAGACGCCGCAGCCGACACAGCTATTGTCGACATATGCGATGGCATCGCGGCGCAGGCCGTCGTCGCGCGACTTCACGGTCAGCGATGGACAACCGGACAGGCGAATGCAGGAGTGATCTCCGGTGCAGAGGTCCTCATCGACACCGAAGCGCTGCCGCACCACTCGCTTGCCCTCCTGCGCCTCTTTTTTCAGGAGCGGCGCGATGCGCCGCTGACGAGTGAGCTGACACTCCCCGTCCGCGACAATCACTTTGGGACCTGCAAAGCTCGTTGTCAGTGCCTCGCGCAAAGCGGCCATCGTGCCGGGCATGTCATAGGTGCGTACCGTGCGCACCCACTCGATGCCGACACCGCGCACGGCCGTCTCAATCGGATGCTTGCCATCGCGATTCTTGATATCGCCGCGCGACGAAGGAATGTTCTGGCCGCCGGTCGCAGCCGAGTAGCCGTTATCGACAATCACGGTGACGCCGTCGTGTTTGTTGAATACCGCGTTGGCAATGCCGCTCGTGAGCCCGTTATGCCAGAAGCCGCCATCGCCCATCATCGCGATCGGTCGCCGCGTGTGGCCCACGTTGAAGGCCGCGGCGCTTGCGGCGCCAAGTCCGTACCCCATGATGCTGCTGCCGAGATGGAACGGCGGCAGCGTCGAAAACGAATGGCAGCCGATATCGGCGCTGATATTGATGTCGCCGAGTTCGCGCTGCAGCAGCTTGATCGAGGAAAAGAGCGGTCGCTCGGGGCAGCCCGTGCACAGGCCGGAGGGCCGCATCGGCACAGCCTTCTTGAGATCCGCGAGCGGCACGAGCGGTACACCCCGCGCGCCCGTTGCCGGCGCAGCGGCGATGACGCTCGAGGGGAGCACGCCCGGCAGCCATTCGCGCAGGAACTTCTCGATCCCATCCTTGAGAACGCCACCCGTGTACTCGCCCGCCATCGGCAGCGGCCCTTTGCCGATGACTCGGGTCTGCAAATCCGCCTGCCGCAGGAATTGATTGACAGTCTGCTCGATGTATTCCGGCTGCCCTTCCTCGACGATAAGGATCGCCTTCTTGCCGGCGGCGAAGCGCGAGAACTCCGCCGGGATCAGCGGGTAGGTCACGTTGAGCACGTAGAGGGGAATGTCGCTCCGGCCGAAGGCATCGGCGAGCCCGAGGTTCTCAAGCGAGCGCAGCACGCCGTTGTAAAGGCCGCCCTGCAGAACGATGCCAACGTCGCCGTGCCTGCCGTCGAAGAACTCGTTGATGCGGTTGCGCTGGATGAACTCGACCGCGGCGGGCCAGCGCTTCTGAATCTTGTGCTGCTCCTGCAGATACGTGGACGGCGGCAGGATGATGCGGTCGTAGTTGCGCTGGGGATGATCGAGCGCGTTCTGCACGGTGAATTTCGGCCGGACGTTGTCCTTGGCGATGAATCGGCCGTGCACATGACAGGCGCGGATGCGCAACATCAGCATCACCGGCGTATTGCTCGCTTCGGAGAGCTCGAAACCCGTTTCCACCATCGCAACGATCGAGGGCAGGTTCGGACGCGGATCGAGGAGCCACATCTGCGACTTCATCGCGAAGGCGTGCGTGCGCTCCTGCATGATGCTCGCGCCTTCGCCATAGTCCTCGCCCACGATGATCACCGCGCCGCCGGTCACGCCGGCGGAAGCGAGGTTCGCCAGTGCATCCGAAGCGACGTTGGTGCCGACCGTCGACTTCCAGGTCACCGCACCGCGCAGCGGGTAGTTGATCGACGCACTCAGCATCGCGGCCGCCGTCGCCTCGCTGCCGCTCGCTTCAAAATGCACACCGAGCTCGCCCAGGATGTCCTCGGCATCGGCGAGTACGTCCATCAAGTGCGAGATCGGCGCGCCCTGATAGCCGCCGACGTACGAAACGCCCGACTCCAGCAGCGCCTTGGTCACGGCGAGAATGCCCTCGCCTTCGAATTCCTGACCGGCGCCCAACCGCAGCCGCTGGACCTCTTTTGCAAACGATCTTTCCGCCATCGCAAACGCCCTCAATCCCAAGCGCCGCCCGGGACGGTACTATACAAACACCTTATGGGTACGCGTGACACACAGACTCGCATTGTCGATGCCGCCCTCGAACTCTTCAACGAGCACGGCACGGCTGCGGCTTCCACCAACCGGATTGCCGATCACTGCGGCATCAGCAAGGGGAATCTGCACTATCACTTCCGTAACAAGCAGGAAATCATCCGCTTTCTCTTCCAGCGCGCCCTCGACGAGATGGACGCCGGCTGGTACCGCGACCACCTGGCGCCGACGCTCGAGCATATGGCAGCGATGTTCGTGCGCCAATTGCAGCTCATTCTGAGCTATCGCTTCTTCTTCCGTGAGATGGCCGATCTGCTGCGCCAGGATCCGGTGCTCCGCCACCGCTATGCCGATAATCGCGAGCGGCGCCTGAAGGAGATCGAGCGCTTCTTCCGCGCCCTCGCCACTCAGGGTCTGATGCGGCTGCCGGCGGACGACCGCCGCCTGCGGTCGATCATCGACGTCACCTGGATCATCTCGGAGAACTGGCTGAATTATCTCGAATATCACGATCGGGAGCTGACCGCCGAAGCCGTCATCGCCGGCTATAACGAGATCCTCGAAGTGCTGCGGCCCTACCTCTGCGCAGATCCGCAGCAGATCACCCAAGAGTCCTATCGCACTATCGAACGTCTCACCGCCCGGCCCGTCAGCGTCGGCTAGTGCTCGCGCCGCAGCACCCCGTCCGCCTGTCGCTTCAGCGGCACCGGATACACCGGCAACGGTGCGCCCGGAGCCTCACGAATCGTGACTCCGTGCTGCCAGCTAGCCGGCACGATCGCGATGTAGCGCGCGAAGCCACCCGTGCCGCCTTCAGGCTTCGCAAAGCCAATGCTGATCAACGCACCCGCCTCGGGAACGAGATCGAGATTCGTGACGCCTTCAGCCTGAGCGAAATTATGGTGCAGGAGCCAGCTCTCGGCCGCGAAGTCGGGCGTCGCGTCGGTGTCGAGCGGCTCGTGGCCGTGAAAAAGAATGTGCCGCTGCAGATGCAGGAATTGCAGCGCGGCGAGGCTCACTCCGGGGAAAGGACGTGCAGTGAAGCGCGCGGGATCGCTCCACTTCTTTGACCAGTCGGTGCGGAACATGACGACCGCTCCTCGCGGAATACGGCCATGGGCCGTTTCCCACGCGGTGACGTCTGCGACCGTCGCGCTGTAACCCGGGTTTGCCAAGACCTTGTCGGCAAGATTGATCACTACCAGCGGTCGCACCGCAAACGTCGGCGGCAGCTCGCTGATGGTGGCTCCGTGAGCGCCCATGTGAGCCGGTGGATCGAGCTGCGTTCCGACTTGATCGGTCGGAAAGTCATACTCAGTGATCCCGGCGCCGTGCTTCTCGTAGGAGAACGGCTCGCCTTGATCGATCAAGCCGGCAATCGTCACTGCCGCGCGTGCCGCATGGACTTTCATCTGGCCGAAGCCAACGCCAACCGGTTGCCCGGGCGCGAACGCGTGAGTCAGATCGATGTACTTCGCCGACGCGAACCCGGATTGATACAGGCGCCAGAGTGCGAGGTCATCGTGATTCGCGGGTGTCTCCGCTTGGCATGGCACTGCGATCAATGCGGCGGCAAGAATGCATGCAGCAATCGCTCTCATGCGGCGATCGTAGCACCGTCTGGGTGGGGGGACGCCTGCCGATCGTCCGTTGCAGCGGAGCAACTTTGCAAATTAGGGCGATCAGGCTAAAGATGATCTGTACAACCTCCCCGCTGTTAAAAGAGAGTACCGCGCATGCACTGCACCCTTGGAAGGTACGCCGGAGCATTGGTCGCGCTGACGCCACTGTTGCTGGGCCCAGCCGGCGTTACAGCAGCCGAGACGGCTGTTGTCATTGAGCATGTCACGCTGATCGACGGCACGGGCCACCCGGCACAGCCGGACATGACGGTGGTCATGGATGGCGGACGCTTCCAGAAGGTCGGCCCGAGCGCGCTCGCCGCGTCCGTTGCCGGACGCCACATCGACGGCCGCGGCAAGTTCCTCATTCCCGGTTTGATGGACATGCATATCCATCTGCGCGGCGGCACGGTCATCAACAAGGATGGCGTCAGCAAGACCACCGTGACTCTCGAACAGGGTCGCGCGGAAGGTACGGCTGCGCTCCATAGTTTTCTCTACTGCGGCATCACGAGTGTCTTTGACGCCGGCAATGTGCCGGATTTCATTTTCGGCCTGCGCGATGAAGAGCGCTCCGGGAAGTTGCTCGCCCCCCGGATCTTTGCGGCCGGCGGCATTGTCACGGCGCCCGGCAGTCACGGCAGCGGCAACGGCTCGACCGACGTCGAGAGCTGGCCGCAGGCGAAGCCCGCGCTCGACGCAGCCTTCGCGCGCAAGCCCGACTTGGTGAAGATCACCCTCGAAGAGCATGGCTGGGGCGCGCGCCCGATGATTCCGCTCCTCGACCTCGCGCTGATGGAAAACATCATCGCGTATGCGAACGATCACGGCATTCGCACGACCATCCACATTTCGAGCGAACTGCGCGCACGCGAGGCAATCTTCGCCGGTGCCGACAATCTCGCGCATCCACCCGTGCAGGGGCCGGTGAGCGATTCCTTCATCAAGCTCATGGGGGCGAAGCGCGTACCGATGGTGACCACGCTCACGATCGGTGAAAACTACAGCCGGCTTGTCGAGCATCCGGAATATCTCGATCAACCGTTCTACAAGGCGTCTTTGAGCGCAGCCGAAATCGCGATGCTGAAGTCGGCGCGGCGCGATGAGTATTCGAAAAGCCTCTGGACCTGGTACTGGAAGCTGATGACGCCGCAGGCCGAGGAGAACGTGCACAAGCTCCACGAGGGCGGCGCGACACTGGTGCTTGGCACCGATCAAACGAGCGGGCCGGCAACGCATCGGGAGATGGAGCTCCTCGCCGCGGCCGGCATCGCGCCCGCCGCGATCATTCGCATCGCAACTCTGAACGCTGCGGCGTTTCTCGGACGCGAAAAGGACATGGGCTCCATCGAGGCGGGCAAGCTCGCCGATGCCGTACTCCTCAATGCCGATCCCACGGTCAGTATCGAGAACGCCAAGGCCATCGCGCTCGTGATCAAGGGCGGCGAGATCGTCGACGAAAGCAAGCTCGAGCTTGCGGGCGGCAAGGTCGCCAGGCGCTACACCCCATGAATGCGCAACTGAAACCGCAAATCGCCCGGCTCAAGCCCTGTCTCACCACGCTCGAAGCCGGACGCACTTATTTCTGGTGTGCGTGCGGACGCTCGGCCAAGCAGCCGTTCTGCGATGGTTCGCACAAGGGCACGGGCTTCGAGCCGAAGAAATTCGTGGCGACGGCGAGCGAAGAGGTGCTCTTCTGCGGCTGCAAGCACACGGCGACCGCGCCCTTTTGCGATGGCGCGCATACGAATCTGCCCGGCGGCTCGCCGCTCGACGATCCCGGGAGCGCCGAGAATCGCGCCGTGCAGCCGAGCACCGCCAGGTCCGGTGCGCGCACGATGTTGAACGGCAGCTGCTATGTGTTCTCACCAGCGCTCGCGAAGCTTGAAACCCGCGGTTCAATGCAATACTGCAACGTGATTTCGGGCGAGCTCGGCGCTCTTTATCAGACACAGATTCTCCTGCGCGTGACCGGCAGTCGATCGCCCGTCATGAGCTTTGGCGCAAGCCACTCGATTCTCTTCGTCACGTCGGGTTCCGGCAGCGTGACGATCTCCGGCCGCTCGTTTGCGATCACGGCGACCGATGGCGTCTACATTCGCCCGGGTGAGTCGTTCGATCTCACGCCTGCGCCCGGTGCGACGCTTGAAGCCTTCGCTTCCGCCTGCCCGGACGGCGACATCCGTTGGCATGACGCGAGGGGCACGAATTTCGAGG
>JBGPLJ010000220.1:0-6311 GCA_041486385.1 Steroidobacteraceae bacterium | reverse complement strand
CTGGAGCTCATCAAGGGCGGCGGCGCGGCGCTTACACGTGAAAAAATCGTTGCGGCGGTGGCCCGGCGCTTCATTTGTATCGTCGATGACTCGAAGCTTGTCGATGTGCTCGGCCGCTTCCCCTTGCCGGTTGAAGTCATACCGATGGCACGCAGTTACGTCGCGCGTGAACTCGTCAAGCTGGGCGGCGCGCCCGTCTGGCGCGAGGGCGTCACCACCGACAATGGCAATCAGATTCTCGATGTGCGTGGCTTGTCGATCACCGACCCGGTCGGCCTCGAGACCGCGATCAATCAGATCGCGGGGGTGGTCGCTGTCGGCCTCTTTGCGCGCCGGCCGGCCGACGTCCTGCTCGTCGCGAGGGATTCGGGCGTAGAAACACTAACCCGTTAACCCCGCCCGGTACCGGTGTCAGCATCCGGGGGAATGCATTTCATGCGACTCGCGCCGGCCAAGCCGCTGGTGATGCCGATGCCCGCAAGCTAACGTCATCGTTTGTAAGCAATCTGTGGAGGCAAGGATGCCCCGCCGTCCCCGTGTGCATGTTGCCGGTGCCTTCTATCACGTCACGCTTCGCGGCAATCATCAGCAGGCGATCTTTCGCAATGCGGCCGATCGAGCGACGCTAGACGCCATCGTCGCCGAGCAGCTCGAGAAATTCGAAGCGCGCCTGCATGCCTATTGCTGGATGACCAATCACCTACATTTGCTGGTGCAGGTTTCAGATGTCCCGCTTGGACGGCCGATGCAACGCATCAGCGCGCGTTACGCCCGCTGGTTTCAGTCCACGCTCCCAACGACCGGTCATCTGTTCGAGCGGCGATACCATGCGCTGGTTGTGGACGCAGACTCATATCTGCTCGAAGCAGTTCGCTATATCCACCTCAATCCGGTGCGCGCGGAGCTCGTGCGGGATCCGAACGAATACCGTTGGTCGAGCCACGGTGTCTACCTTGGTGACCGCCAGGAGCCTTGGGTCACAACGGATTTCGTCCTCGGCATGCTGTCCCCGACCCTCGCGAGGGCGAGGTCGGTGTACCGCGATTTTGTGCTCCAGGGATTGCGCGGCACCGAGCCCATCGGGCAGCCACTGGAAGCCGTAGATCAGCTGATCGCAAGGCAGTGTCGGGCGTTTGGAGTTCGACCGGAGCAGCTGACGGCTGCGGGACGAGATCGCAGATTGGCTCGCGTTCGGGCGATCATCGCGCACGAGGCCGTCGCGAGGCACCTGACGAGCCTTGCCGCCATGGCGCGGCGCTTCAATCGAGATGAATCGTCGCTGCGCGAGTGCGTGCAACGGTACGGCCGCGCACAGCAATAACCCCGAACTTCTACACCGGTACCGGACGGGGGTATCGGTCGCGGTCAGGCGTAGTCTTTTTGCAGCAACTTGAGCACAGCGTCGCCCGGGATCAGCTTTTCCATCGGCAGATTCACAAGTGGCGTCGTGTTGGTGTTGGTGATGCCGTGGAAATCGGAGCGCGTCTCGTCGATATAGAGGAGCCCCGTGACGATTTCACCCTTGGCGCGGTGCGCCTGCAGATAGGCGAGTGCCTTGGGGCGATCGGTCGGATCGTAGTCCGTGGCCACTTTGTGCAGCAGCACGTGGCTGCCGTCGTGCATCTCGACGGGAACAACTGTCCCCGGCTCGTAGGCCACGGTAATAGGCGCCGCCTTCGGCACATAGTCGGCGCTGATGACCTGAGTGCTGTACTTGCGGGTGTAGGCGTAGCTCTTGGTCGAGCCTTCGTGGTCGTTGAACGTCACACAGGGTGAAATGACGTCGATGAGCGCGAAGCCCTCGTGCATGAGCCCCGCCTTCAGGAGCGGGACCAGCTGCGTCTTGTCGCCCGAGAAGCCACGCGCGACGAAGCTCGCGCCGAGTGTCATGCCAAAGAGCACCGGATCGATCGGCGCGAAGGCATTGACCTCACCGCGCTTCGCCTTGCTGCCAAGGTCGGCGGACGCCGAGAACTGACCTTTGGTGAGCCCGTACACGCCGTTGTTCTCGATGACATAGAGCATGTCGATGTTGCGCCGGATCGCATGGGCGAACTGCCCAAGACCGATCGACAAGGTATCGCCGTCGCCGGAGACTCCGATGTAGTAAAGATCGCGGTTGGCGACGTTGGCGCCGGTTGCAACAGCCGGCATGCGGCCGTGCACCGAATTGATGCCGTGCGCCTGACCGACGAAGTACGCCGTCGTCTTCGACGAACAGCCGATGCCGCTCATCTTGGCAAGGCGCTCCGGAGGAATCGCGAGTTCGAAGATCGCCTGGGTGATCGCCGCAGTGATCGAATCGTGCCCGCAGCCCGCGCAGAGCGTCGACATTGCGCCTTCATAGTCGCGCGCGGTGAGGCCCAGGGTGTTCTTCGGCATCCCGGGATGAGTGATCTTGGGTTTGGCGATGAAGCTCATGCGGCCACCACTTTCTTCAGGGTTTCGGCGACGCCATCGACGATGCAGCGGCAGTCGATCGGCAGGCCGCTGTACTGGCGGATTGAAACGAGTTTGCGCGGATCGACCGAGGTCTCGAGCTTCAGGAGCCCGAGGAGCTGCGCATCGCGGTTCTGTTCGACGATGAACACGCGCTCGTGGCTGTCGAGGAAGGCCTGGACCTCCGCGCCGAAGGGGAACGCGCGCACCCGCAGATAATCGAACTGCCTGCCGCGACGCGCGAGCTGATCCGTTGCCTCGCGCACCGCGCCATCGCAGCTGCCGAGCGAGAGGATGCCGAGTTTGTTGCGTCCGCTGCCGGTGAGGATCGGCTTCGGCACCATCTTCTTCGCCGTCTCCCACTTGACGAGCAGCCGATCGACGACTTCCTGGTACTCGACCTCGTCCTCGGTGTATTTGCCGCTCTTCGCGTGGCCCGAGCCCCGAGTGAAGTACGCGCCCTTGGCATGCACTCCGGGGAGCGTCCGGTACGTGATGCCGTCGCCATCGACGTCGACAAAGCGCTGAAACGGCCCCTTGAGCGCCATGATCTGTTCGCGCGAGAGCACCTTGCCGCGGGCCGGCTTGTAGCTGTCGTTCCACTTGAGCTCGCGGCACATCCAGTCGTTCATGCCGATATCGATGTCGGTCATGACAAACACGGGTGTCTGCAGCTGCTCGGCGAGGTCGAACGCTTCGACGCTCAAGTAGAAGCACTCCTCCGGGTTCGCGGGATACAGGCAGACATGACGCGTGTCGCCGTGCGAGGCGTACGCGCAGAGCATCAGGTCGCACTGCTGCGTGCGCGTCGGCATGCCGGTCGAAGGGCCGGTGCGCTGCACATCGAAAATCACGCTCGGAATCTCCGCGTAGTACGCGAAGCCGAGGAATTCGTTCATCAGCGAGATGCCAGGGCCGCTCGTCGGCGTGAACGCGCGCGCACCCGCCCAATTCGCGCCGACCACCATGCCGATGGCCGCGAGTTCGTCTTCGGCCTGCACGATGCAGAAGTTGCGCGTTCCGGTTTGCGGATCCTTGCGATAGGTCTCGCAGAACATCTTGAAAGCGTCCATGAGCGACGTGGACGGCGTGATGGGATACCAGGCACCCACCGTAGCGCCCGCGTAGAGGCAGCCCAGGGCGGCGGCCGTATTGCCATCGATGATGATGTGGCCCGCCGTGCGGTCCATGCGCTCGAGCCTGAGCGGCAACGGACAGGGGAAATGTGCCTTGGCGTAGTCGTAACCGAGCTTGATCGCCTGCAGGTTCGAATCGACGAGCTTCGGCTTCGAGGCGAACTCTTCCCGCAGGAGCTGCTCGATGATGCTGAGGTCGATGTCGATGAGCGCAGCCAGCGCCCCGACATACGCCACGTTCTTCATCAGGATGCGCAGGCGAGCGACCGGGAAGTGCTCGTTGCAGAGCTTCGCCAGCGGAATACCGAAGATCGTCACGCCCTCGCGCGCGAGTGACTTGTCGCGCGGCCAGGTCGAGTCGTAGACGAGATAGCCGCCCGCGCGCACTTCCTTCACGTCCTTGGCGTAGGTCTCGGCATTCATCGCGACCATGAGGTCGACGAAGCCGGAACGCGAGACATAACCCTCCTTGCTCACGCGGATCTCGTACCAGGTTGGCAGACCCTGGATGTTCGACGGGAAGAAGTTCTTCCCCATCACGGGCACACCCATGCGGAAGATGGCCTTCATCAGCAGGCCATTGGCGCTCGCGGATCCGGTGCCGTTGACGTTGCCGAGCTTCAGGACGAAGTCGTTTACGCGGCTTGGCTGGGTTTCTTGCATGGACCGTGGTCCCCGGCCTGGGGCAGGTGAATGGTGGATTTCTGCATGTCCCACGCGGCTGTCGGGCAGCGCTCGGCACACAGCCCGCAGTGCACGCACAGGTCTTCATCCTTGACCATGACGCGCGCCGTCTGTGGGAGCGCCGCCGAGACATAGAGCGGTTGCTGAAGATTCTTCGCCGGCGCGCTCAGGCGCTGGCGCAGGTCCGCTTCCGGACCGTTCGGCGCAATCGTGAGGCAGTTGACCGGGCAGATGTCGATGCACGCGTCGCACTCGATGCAGAGCTTGGCGCTGAACACCGTCTGCACGTCGCAATTGAGGCAGCGCTCGACTTCGGTCGCGAACTGCTCGGCCGAGAAACCGAGCTCGACCTCGATGTTGAGCTTCTGGAAGCGCTCCTTCAGGCTCACGTGCGGCATCAGCCGGCGGCCCGCGGAGTTGTAGTCGTTCTTGTAGGCCCACTCGTGAATGCTCATCTTCGTGCTCAGCAGATTCACAGCGGGCGGCAGGCGCTCCGTGACGGCGACACCCCGGCAATGATTGTGCATGGAGATGGCCGCAGCATGGCCATGAGCGACGGCCCAGATGATGTTCTTGGGGCCAAACGCGGCATCGCCGCCGAAGAACACGCCCGGCCGCGTCGATTGCATCGTGACGTCATCGACTTTCGGCACATCCCAGCGGTCGAACTCGATGCCGAGGTCGCGCTCGATCCAGGGGAAGGCGTTTTCCTGGCCAATGGCGAGAATCACGTCATCGCAGGGAATGAATACCTTCTCGGCGACGCGCTCGCCCGTGATCTTGCCATTCTCGATGTCGTACTCCATGCGGTCGAACATCATTCCGGTGAGCTTGCCGTCCTCAATCACGAACGAAGTCGGCGCGTGGTTCACCACGATCGCGACGTTCTCCGCTTCCGCATCCTCGAGTTCCCACACGGACGCCTTGAAGAAGCCACGCGGCTTGCGCGCCATGACTTTGACGTCCTTCGCACCGAGACGCAGCGAGGTGCGGCAGCAATCCATCGCGGTATTGCCGACACCAATGATGAGCACGCGTTCGCCGATGGACTTGATGTGATCGAACGCCACCGACTCGAGCCAGGTGATGCCGATATGAATGCGATCGGTCTCCTTGCGGCCCGGGAGACTGAGCTCCTTGCCCTTCGGCGCGCCGCTGCCGACAAAAATCGCATCGAACCTGCGGCTGTCGAGGAGTCTCTTGAGGCTCGCGACGCGTTCGCCGAGCTTCAGGTCAACGCCCATGTCGACGATGTAGCCGATCTCATCGGCGATGATCGTTTCCGGCAGGCGAAACGCCGGGATGTTCGACAGCATCAGTCCGCCCGGCTTCTTGAGCGCCTCGAAGATCGTTACTTCGTAGCCAAGCGGCATCAGATCGTTCGCAACGGTGAGGGAAGCCGTGCCTGCACCGATGCAGGCGATGCGCTTGCCGTTCTTCACCTCGGGCGCGCGCGGCAAGCGGTCGGTGATGTCGTCGCGCAGGTCCGCAGCGACCCGCTTCAGCCGGCAAATGGCGACCGGCTCCGCTTCGATGCGGCCGCGGCGGCACGCGGGCTCGCACGGGCGATCGCACACACGTCCGAGTATTCCCGGGAATACGTTGGATTCGCGATTGAGCATGTACGCGTCGCTGTACTGGCCCTGGGCGATCAGCCGGATGTAGGCCGGCACATCGGTGTGAGCCGGACAGGCCCACTGGCAATCTACGACGCGGTGAAAATAATCGGGGTTCTCGGTGTTCGTCGGTTCCACAATTGTGTCCCATGCATACCGCACAGAATGTTCCGAGGCGGACCTTCGGGAATACGCCTCAACCTGCGCGGCTTTGGGATGGGGTTGAACTAAGTATAAACGTTTCAAGCGGCTGGACGCCAAGCGGACCCCGCCGACACTATTTCACCGCCGGACACGATGTTTACATTGTCTGGCGCTTGACTCACAGTGTGAGCACAGCCTCAAGGTGCCGAAAGCGCCGGAATAAGAACACTCCCGAAACCCGCTCTTGGCGCTGGTGCCACCCAACCGCGGCGCTATTCAGCACATTCTCGCT
>JBGPLJ010000219.1:0-6336 GCA_041486385.1 Steroidobacteraceae bacterium | reverse complement strand
GGCCCAGCGAGAAAATGCCGTTCTCCTTGTTCAGGACGAGTTCTTGGATCGCCTATTTCCTGGCGAGATCACTGATATATCGGGATTCGTCAAGTACTCTTCCCGATTGAAGAACGCGCTTGGGCCACACGTTTGTGCACTTTTGTCGAATGGCATCTCCGTCGTACTCGACTTTCCAGGCAATACAAGAGCTCAGCGCGCCTGACAACACGTTGGAGCTGACCGCCCAATCGCTCGGCGCTTGCGTGACCGAGGAAGAGATGTTGAACTCGCCAACGATTGCGCCCCGAATCAGGCGGGCGCTGGCGGAATCAAATGGACGCGTTCGTGGGAACGCGGCCGAAGACAGGGGATACCACAGTGAAAATAATCAAGATCATCCTGGTCGCGGGCACTGCTTTGTTGCTCACCTTTGCAGTGCTCGGAAACGTCACGATGCCAGATCTCGGTTTAGGAGCGGTCAAGACGGCAGTGGGTATGGGGACCACGTTCAAGCATCCGGGAGCCATGTGGAGAGCCATCACCAGTCCGGTGCTGGTGTACGCCATATTCGGGTCCATCGTGCTGGTCGAAGCGCTTGCTGCGGCTCTGTGTTGGGTCGGCGCTGCCCGAATGTGGGCGGCGCGAAGGGATAGTGCTGCATTCCAGCGTGCCGTTGGCGTGGCAAGACTTGGACTGGGAGTCACTGCGGCGTTGTATTTCGTCGGCTGGCTCGTGATCGCCGGTGAATGGTTCGAGATGTGGCAAAGCCAGCAATTGAACGTGCTGCCGGATGCATTTCGATTCTTTGCGTCTGCGATGCTGATTCTGTTTCTCGTCAGCGAGAAGGAAAGCTAATCGCCTAAGCCCGGACAGGGTCACACAAGGAGGGAGTTCTCGATGGTCGATCCAGTTTCGTCACCTCAGCCGTCACCCGCCGCGTCGCCACCTGGTCAGGCAGCCCCGGCGCTGCCCGTCGTCCGCGCGGCCGCGCGCTGGTTCTGGTGGATCGCGGGACTTTCGCTCGTGAACATCGTGATGTTTCAAAGTGGAAGCGAGACAAGCTTCGTCATGGGACTCGGCATAATCACAGTCTCCGACGTGGTATTCGCGGGCAACAAGCTGGTCGGCTTCCTCATCGACGCGATCGCGCTTGGCTTCTTTGTGTGGGTGGGCTTTGAGGCTCAGCGCGCCAAGCTCTGGGCGTTCTATCTCGGTGTCACGGTCTATGTTCTCGACGCGCTCATCTACGCCTACGTGCAGTCCTGGATGCCTGTTGCCTTTCATGGTCTCGCCATCTTTTTCATCGTCAAGGGTATTCTCGCCTTGCAAGGTAAGGCGAAAGCGACCGAGTAGAGCCACGCCGACAAAAGGGGAGACACCCAATGAACCAGCCAAAGACGGCGAGTGCAAAAGTCCAGATCACCAAGGATGGCCCTTATCTCATCAGCGGCGCATTGCCGCTCAGCAAGCAGACCATTGGCACCAACTCGGATGGCGAGTCGGTTCAATGGAAGGCTGGCCACGAGTATCCCGCGCAGGAGAGCTATGCGTTGTGCCGCTGCGGACACAGCGCGAAAAAGCCGTTCTGCGATGGTTCGCACAAAAAGTTTGCATTCAGCGGCACAGAAACGGCGAGCCGAAAGCCGTACATGGAGCAGGCGACGGTGACGCGCGGACCGACGCGGTCGCTCACCGACGCGGAGTCGCTATGCGCTTTCGCGCGCTTCTGCGATCCGAACGGCCAGGTGTGGGATCTCGTCAACCGCACGAATGACCCGGCGGCGAGCAAGCATTTCGTCCGCCAGACCTGCGACTGTCCTTCCGGCCGACTCGTGGCGTGGGACAACGCGACAGGCGAGCCGATCGAGACGAAGTACGAGCCGTCCATCGCGCTCATCGAAGATCCGCAGGAGAAATGCTCGGGTCCGATCTGGCTGCGCGGCGGTGTGCCGGTGATCGCGGCCGACGGTTTCGAATACGAAGTGCGCAATCGCGTGACTCTTTGCCGCTGCGGCGCATCGAAGAACAAACCCTTCTGCGACGGCGCGCACGCATCGATCAAATTCAACGACGAGAATTAGCCCACCGAGGTTCCCTGATGAAGAATCTTCTTGCCGCTACACTCGCGTTGCTGTTCACCGCGGCGATCGCAAACGCTGATGAACCTGCGCCCGTAGCCACACCCGCGCTGCAGAAAGCGATTCTCGTGACCGGTGCGAGCACGGGCATCGGGCGGAAAGTCACGGAGCGACTCGCAGCCGATGGCTACTTCGTGTACGCCGGCGCGCGCAAGGACAAGGATATCGCCGAGCTCAACGCCATCAAGAATGTCGACGGCATTCGCCTCGATGTGACCAAGCCGGAAGACATCGCTGCGGCGGTTGCTACCGTCACCAAGGAGGGTCGCGGCTTATATGGCCTCGTCAATAACGCAGGCGTGGCCATTGCCGGGCCCCTGATCGACACCGAGGAAAAGGATTTCGACTTTCTGATGCAGATCAATACCTATGGTCCGTTTCGCGTCACCCGGGCGTTCATTCCGCTCATCACCAAAGAGAAAGGGCGCGTCGTCAACATCGGCTCGATTTCCGGAATCCTGGCGCGTCCGCTCCTCGGCGTATACAGCATGAGCAAACATTCGATTGAATCGTATACCGACACCCTGGCGGAAGAGCTCGCTCCGACAGGTGTCGGTGTGAGTGTCATCGAACCCGGCAACTATCGTTCGGAAATCACGAGCAACATGCTCAAGCACATGGGCAACGAAGTGACCGACCCGAAACTCAAGACGAGACTCGGCACACCCGATCGCATCGAATACAAGGACCCGGATGAAGTCGCAGATGCCGTGAAGCGCGCGCTCAGCGATGCCAGGCCGCAGCGGCGCTACCTGGTCGTGCCCAATCAGCGGGAAGCGGAAATCACGATCCAGAAGCAGATTCAGCAGCTGGTGCAGCTCAACGACAATCAGCCGTACGCCTACAGTCGCGAGGCGCTCATCGCCATGCTGGATGCGGCCCTGGCGGAGGCGAAGTCAGCGCACTAGCCATATATATAAGAGTGGCCAAATCCGTTTAAGTACCGTTCAGCTTTCCGATAACCGTTGGAACCGAGCGGATACCTTGTAATTCCGGTACCGGCAACGGACAACCCGGTTGATGCCTTCGATAGGGTGGAGCAGATTAGACGAGGACTTCGCGTGTGTAGGTGCGAACGTATTCTCTCAATTAATTGTTAGGCGCCGGAAGGGGCTTGCATGTTGTCACGTGGCCGCGTAATTGCACTGGTTGTCGTCGTCCCATTTATTGGCGCATGCGCAACGCAGAGCATCGGCGATTCCGGAACCGCCGACCCCGCGAAGGTTGCGACAATCTCGGCGAGTTCCAAGCTCAACTTTCTACCGTCGCTAGTGGTAGTAATTGAGGACGTTGATGGTGTTAAGGTTTCTGCCGCCACCTCGCGCGTTACCGTTGCGCCTGGTCCGCATACACTCACGGTGTCATGCACTTCGCTGGAAACAGCCGCTTCGCACACTCACAAGTTAGAAATCAACGCCGAGGCAGGTGCCAAGTACCACCTTCTGACTATGATCGACGGCAGCGCAAATCCGTGTACGGCGGTTGTAGAGAAGAGGCCTTAGGGGCTCGGCGTCTAACAACGCGTTGGAGCGAGAGCGTGGCCGGTAGCTTCGGAAGGAGTAAAGGGATGTCGAAGTTCTGGATAAAGCGGCTTCGTTTTGCGGCAGAGATGCCGCGCTTCGTTCAACGCGGACGTTATTCATCAAGTCCGTTCCTGGAGGGTCATTTATGACAGTGCCGGTGTGGATGTTGCTCGGGTTCGCAGTGTGGACCGCGCTCTTGCTGCTTTTCACGATTGGGATTTACCGCTGGAGCCGCATCCTCAGTGGACGGGTGTTGGAATCATCGTCGTCACGCACACTGGAACTGCACAACAACCGGTTGCAGTAAGGGCAACGAGGCACATCGTGGCACTACTTGTCGGAGCGTTTCTTGCACTTGCCGTGGGGCTGTTTGCCACGTCGCTGGGCTTGGATCGTGATCGAGCCTTCTATCCAACTGTGACCATTGTCATTGCGTCGTACTATGCTCTGTTCGCAGTCATGGGAGGATCCACGCACGTACTTATTCTTGAGTCGCTCGTTGGCGCAGTCTTCCTTGCAGCTGCGGTTTCTGGTTTCAGGTCATCGCTCTGGGTTGTTGTCGTAGCGCTCGCGGCACACGGCATGTTTGACCTTGTCCATGGCAGAGTCATAGCCAATCCGGGCGTGCCAAGTTGGTGGCCACAATTCTGTCTCGCGTTCGATGTTTCGGCGGCTGCGTACCTCGCCTGGTTGCTCAAGTGCGGGCGCATCCGTGGTGCAACCTGACAACGCGTACCTTGGGCGCATTATCATCGAGCGCGCAAGCTTGGCATGACTGTCGGAGGTGCTTGCATGCGTCGGTTGAAACTGAGCAAGGCTTTTACTCTGATGGAATCAGGGCCTGTGGTGCTCGTGACAACCCATGATGGAAAGAAAGACAACATCATGACGATCTCCTGGACCATGGTGATGGATTTCACTCCGGCATTTGCTATCACTACGGGTGAATGGAATCACTCCTTCGCCGCGTTGCGAAACAATCGGGAGTGCGTCATTGCAATTCCCACCGTCGACCTACTGGATAAGGTGGTTGGCATAGGGACGTGCTCTGGGGCAGACACAGACAAGTTTTCCAAGTTCAAGCTCACACCGATGCAGGCCAAGCTCGTCAGGCCGCCCTTGATCAAGGAGTGCCTCGCCAACATTGAGTGCAAGGTCATCGACATCGTTAAAAAGTACAACATTGTTGTGTTAGAGGCGGTTGCCGCATACATCGATACCGCACGCCAGGAGAAGCGCACGGTTCACGCTGTTGGTGACGGAACGTTCATCGTCGACGGGCGCAAGATTGACCGGAAGAAGATGATGGCCTCCAAGCTGCCATCGGGCGTTTAGCGCAATGGTGGGTGTGTGCCAATAGTCGCCATCGAACATGTGCAACTGGCGATGCCGCCGGGCATGGAGCAAGCTGCGCGCGAGTTTTACCAAGGGCTATTGGGAATCCCCGAGGTGCCAAAGCCACCGGAGCTCGCGAAACGTGGCGGCGCGTGGTTTGAGCGCGGCTCGCTGAAAGTCCATCTCGGCGTAGAAGCCGATTTTCGCCCCGCGCGTAAAGCGCACCCGGCGCTCCTGGTCGCGGATCTTGAAGCGCTGATATCGCAGCTGAAGGCGCACAACGTAAAGGTCATCGACGACGATCCGCTGGAAGGTTATCTGCGAGTGTATGTTGCAGATCCATTCGGCAACCGGATCGAGCTCATGGAGCTTCGAGATGCCAGCTAGCTCACCGCTCGCGCCTGGCAACGCGTCCCAAATCCGCTTCGACGACGGGGCTGCCTACGAACGATACATGGGGAAGTGGAGCCAGCTTGCAGGTGAAACTTTCCTCGACTGGCTTGCTCCGAAATCCGGTTTGCGATGGCTCGACGTTGGCTGCGGCAACGGCGCCTTCACCGAGATGCTCGTCGAGCGGTGCGCACCAGCCTCAGTACACGGGATTGACCCGTCCGAGGGGCAGCTCACCTTTGCCCGCACCCGACCTGCGTCACGTGTCGCACAGTTTCGCGAGGGAGATGCAATGGCACTGCCATTTCCCGACGATACGTTCGATGTGGCGGTCATGCCGCTCGTGATTTTCTTTGTTCCCGACCCGGCCAAGGGCGTTGCCGAAATGGCGCGAGTGGTTTGCCCGGGTGGCTCCGTCACAGCTTACGCGTGGGACATGTCTGGCGGTGGTTTTCCTTACCAAGCGCTGCAGGATGAAATGCGTGGACTGGGCGTTGCACCTTTGGTACCGCCGAGTCCAGGCGCGTCTCGAACAGATGCAATGCGGGACTTATGGACTGGCGCAGGTTTGGAAGCCGTCGAAACGCGGGAGATCACCGTGCAGCGGGCATTCGCCGATTTCGACGACTACTGGACGACCATCCTCGGGGGGCCGAGCGTCGGTCCAAAGCTCGCAGCGATGGCGTCCGACGATATCGCGCTTCTCAAATCGCGGATGCTCGCGCGCCTGCAGGCGGATGCCACGGGCCGTATCACCTATAGCGCCCGGGCTAACGCAATAAAGGGTCGCGTACCCAACTATTCTTGAAGATGAATCTCCGTAACGTCGGGCACTTCCTATCAAGTGGCATCTGATGCGTCGTTCTAGTTCGATTGTCGCGATCGCGTTTGCGCTGACCTGCAGCAGCGCCTCGACGTTAGACGCACGGTGGAAACGGCGGCGCTGCGCCGCTATCATTAAGTTGCTG
>JBGPLJ010000218.1:0-6340 GCA_041486385.1 Steroidobacteraceae bacterium | reverse complement strand
GTACTTCCACGTCGCGCAACTCCCGCTCGATGGCGGGTACCAGCCGCGTGAGCTTGTGCTTGCTGACGTAGTCGTGCGCGCCGGCCCGCATGGCGCCGACGGCGATCTCTTCATCCACCCGGCCGGAGATGATGATCACTGGGACATCCACACCGTGCTCGTGGATCAGTTGCAGCGCTGCCAGCGCGTTGAAGTTGGGCATGACGTAGTCACAGGTGATCGTGTCCCACTGTCGCTGCGCCAATGCGGCCGTCAGCCCAGCAGGCGTGTCGACGCGCTCCCACGTGGCGTCGTAGCCGCCGTGCCGCAGCTCACGGAGGACCAACGCTGCGTCGTCTTCGGAATCGTCGATCAGGAGCACGCGCAGTGGGCGGGTGAGCGCTGGTGAAACAACACTCGGCACGCCCGAAGAGTACAGACGCATAAGGGTGGTCGCAAGCGACGGCCGCGAGGTCCTGCGCTCCTGCCGGCGCATCCCGGTTGCCGGAACCCAGCCCCGGCGCCACGCGACACGTGTTAGCCTCCGCTCAGCGCTTGCACGATCTGCACTTCGTCCGAGGGGCTCAGCCGGACCGTCAGGTCTCGGACCTGCTCGCTATTGACGAAGAAGCGAATGTGCGGGCGGATGCAGTCTTGTTCGTCGATCATGCGGAAGCGAATACCCGGATAACGGCGCTCCAAGTCGGTAACCAACTCGGCGAGCGTCGCACCACTTGCTTCAACCTCGCGCTGCTGGGTGTACGATCGGAGCGGCGTGGGGATCAGCACCTTCATCGCCCCAGCTCGGCTGCCTCCACCGCGTAGATGTGCGGCAGGTGGCGCGCCACGCAGCGCCATCGACTGCCTTCGTTCGTGCTGGCCCACACCTCGCCGCTCGTCGTACCGAAATAAAGCCCGACGGGCTCGTGGGCATCGGCGGTCATTGCCTGTCGCAGCACCGTGTACCACGCGCTGCCGCTTGGCAAGCCGGCGTCGAGTCGCCGCCAGGTCTTGCCGCCGTTGCGGGTGACATACACGCTGGGCTTGCCGTCCGGGCTCGTCCGGGGCCAGACACCGCTGCCATCCATCGGAAACACCCAGAGCGTATCCGCGTCGCGGGGGTGGAGCACCATGGGAAAGCCGATATCGCCGACGCTCTTCGGCATGCTGCGGCCGATGCGTACCCACTCGGTGGACGGACGGTCCAGCCGGTAGATGCCGCAATGATTCTGTTGGTACAGGCGGTCGGGTGTGAGCGTGCAGAGGCGGACGCAGTGCGGATCGTGGAAGGCCACGTTGCTGGCGTCGAGTTCCTCGACCACCTCGAGGCCCTTGATGAGCGGCCGCCAATCGCGCCCGTGGTTCACCGATTCGTGAACGCCGCCGCTCGACATGCCGAGATACAAGTGTGCGGGATCGCGCGGGTCGACGATGATCGAGTGCAGCTTCGGCCCGTCGGGCGTGCCGTCCTGCGGGCCGCCCATCCATTTGCGGTACTGCGGATTGTCGTTGAGGCCTTCGATCGGCTGCCAGGTGACGCCGCCATCCTCCGAGCGGAAGAGCCCGGCGGGCGACGTGCCGGCGTACCAGGTGCCGCGCTCCGATGCATGACCTGCGGTCAGCCAGAAGACGGCTTGTACCGAGCGCGCATCTTCCCCGGCAACCGCCTTACGAAAGGCGGGCGGCTGCGCAGCCTCCTTCCAGGTTCGGCCGCGGTCGGTGGAACGAAAGACGGTGGGGCCCAGGTGGCCGGTTTTCGCCGCCATGAGCACAACCTTCGGGTCGCGTGGGTCGGCCACGATGTGATGAATCACATGGCCGAGGAACTGTGGACCCGAGATTTTCCAGGTCCTGCGGCGCGCATCCGGGCGCAGCGCGAACGCGCCTTTGCGGGTAGCTATCCAGAGAATACCAGCCATGGATGAGATGATAACTCTTACGTCTTGACCGAAACACCGGGACAGCAAACACTGCCGCTTTCCTGGAGTGTGCAATGAGCGCCGCCAACGAAAACTTCATCAGTGAGGCCCTCATCCCTGCGGTTGCGGGGAGCGATACTGCGCGCATGGCAATGGGAGAACCGGGCCTGCCGCGCGAGTTTCTCTGGCGCGGCGAGCCGCTCGTCATCAAGGCCGTGGTGCGCACGTGGAAGGAGAGCGGCCCGTGCCGCAACGGCAGTGACGAAAGGTATGTCCGCAAACACTGGTTCGAGGTCGTGAGCGACACGGACCAGTCGATGAAGATCTATTTCGATCGGCAGCCGCGGGGTGGTGCGCGCGGCGCGCGCTGGTGGCTCTTCAGCGTCAGCTAGGGCGCGTGCGCCGCTGGTTGATACGAATTGCGAATCAAGAGGAAACGCGGGGATCCCAATGACACAAACAGACAGCCTCAAGCGGCGCGATTTCCTTAAGACGACCGGCGTGCTGACCGGCCTGCTGGTCGCCGGCAGTCCGCTGGCGCTGCTGGCGCCGGGTCGGGCCTGGGCGGTGGACTTCAAGACACTGACGAGCGCGGAGGGAGCGACACTGCTCGCGGTCACGCGCACGCTTTTTCCGCACGACAAACTGGAAGACGCGGCCTATGCGCTCGTCATACAGTCCGTCGACGCGGACATCGGCAAGGATCCCGCTGCGGCCAAACTCATTCGCGACGGCGTTGCGCAACTCGGGCCGAATTTTTCGACGGCGCCCGAAAGTGAACGCGTCGCCGCTCTCAAAGCCATCGAGCAGTCCGGATTCTTTCAGACGATGCGCGTCAAGACACTGAGTGTGCTCTACGCGAGCCCGCTCGCGTATGCCTACTTCGGTTACGAGGGCGAGGCGTTCTCCAAGGGCGGCTACCTCGTGCGTGGCTTCAACAATTTGCGCTGGCTCCCGGAAGTGCCGCTCGCGGACAGCGGGCCGGTACCGGGCTGAAGCAGACACGAGGAGCGCGCAAATGGCAAAGATTGATCTCAACGACGAGCACGCAGTCGTCATCATCGGATCCGGCGCCGGCGGCGGCACGCTGGCGCACGAGCTCACGCGGCGCGGCATCAAGGTGGTGGTGCTCGAAGCGGGCGCGCGCCAGTCGGCGCAGACGTTCTCGCAGAATCCGGGCGAAGCGTTCGGACAGCTCACCTGGCTCGAGCCGCGCACGTCGAGCGGTGATTGGGGCGCCGTGCGCGATTTCCCGACGCTGCCCGTGTGGATTGCAAAGAGCGTCGGCGGTACGACGACGCACTGGACGGGCGCGACACCGCGGCTGCAGCGAACGGAGCTCGTTTCACGCACGACGTACGGCAGCATTCCCGGCACGTCGATCATCGACTGGCCGATCGCGTACGACGATCTGCTGAATTACTACAAGCTCGCGGAACGGCGGATGTGCGTCACCCGGCGCAACGGCATTCCCGGCCTGCCGGCGTCGAACAATTTCAAGGTGATGTACGCCGGCGCGAAGAAGATCGGCTACAAGCGTGTGCACACCGCTTACATGGCCATCAACACGCTGCCGCGCGACGGCCGCGGCATGTGCATCCAGCAGGGCTTCTGCGCGCAAGGCTGCAAGACGGAAGCCAAGTGGAGCACGCTCTATACGGAGATTCCGCGCGCCGAAGCCACCGGCAATCTCGACTTGAGGGCGCAAGCGCGCGCGACGCGCATCGAGCACGGCCCCGATCGGCGCGTGACGGCGGTCATTTACCGGGACAGCCAAGGCCAGGAACAGCGGCAGAAGGCGCATGCGGTGTGTGTCGCCGGCAATGCCATTGAGACGCCGCGGCTCCTGCTGCTCTCGGACTCGGCGCAGTTTCCCCACGGCCTCGCCAACACCTCGGATCAGGTGGGACGCAACTACGTTCACCACATCACCGGTTTCGTGTGGGGAACGTTCAAGGATCCGGTGTATTTCTGGCGCGGCACGACGCTCGCCGGACTCATTGAAGATGAGTTGCCGCATAACCCCAGGCGCGGATTTGCCGGCGGCTATCACTTCGAGCTGATCGCGCTCGATCTGCCCTCGCTCCCGCTCGCGGGATTGCCCTATGGCTGGGGCCGCGAGTACGCCTCGTTCCTCGATGACTATCGCAATATGGCGGGTCTTTTCATCAACGGCGAAGATCTGGCGCGCGCCGATAATCGCATCACGTTGAACGACAAGGTCAAGGATTCTTTCGGATTGCCGGTCGCACACGTGCACGTGGATGAGCACGCGAACGACAAGGCGATGCGCAAGCACGCGCAGATGCAGGGCACGAAGCTCTACGAATCGATCGGTGCGAAGCGTGTGGTGCTGAGCGGCACGCCGCCCGCCACTCACAACATGGGCACGGCCCGCATGAGCAAGGATCCGCGCGACGGCGTCGCCAACGCCTGGGGCCAGACGCATGACATCCCGAATCTGTTCATTTCGGACGGCAGCGCGTTCAGTTCCTCAGGTTCCGCCAACCCGACGCTCACGATTGTCGCGCTTGCGCTGCGACAGGCGGGCTTCATTGCGCGCGGCCTGAAGGCAGGCAGCATCTGAATACCATGCGCGTCGTTGAAACGGTCCAGCCCGGTGGACCGGAGGCGCTCGTCGTGCGCGAACGGCCGATACCCGTGCCCGGTCCCGACGAAGTGCTCATCCGGATCGCAGCGGCGGGCTTGAATCGAGCGGACGTCCTGCAGCGACGCGGCGTGTATCCACCGCCGCCGGGCGCGGTGTCATGGCCGGGCCTGGAAGCCGCCGGTACGGTCACTGCCGTCGGCGCGAACGTGCGCGAGATCACGCTCGGCAGCGAAGTCTGCGTGCTGCTCCCGGGCGGTGGTTACGCCGAGTACTGCACGGCACCGGCCGTGCTCTGCATGCCGGTTCCCGCGGGCCTGACCACTGTTGAAGCCGCCGCTCTGCCCGAAGCGTATTTCACGGTGTGGAGCAATCTGTACGAGTTCGCACGCCTCAAATGGGGCGAGCGCTTGCTCGTGCACGGGGGCGCCAGCGGCATCGGCGTGACAGCGATCCAGCTGGCGCGCGAGCGCGGCAGCAGCGTCTATGTCACTGCGGGCTCGGACGAAAAATGCCGGTTCTGCGAGGGGCTCGGCGCCGAGCGGGCGATCAATTACCGCACGACCGATTTCCTCGCCGCGATTCAGGAGAGCACCCAGGGACGCGGAGTCGACGTCGTGCTCGACATGGTGGGCGGTGATTACTTCGCGCGCAATCTCGCGGCACTCGCGCCCGACGGCCGACTGGTCATCATCGCCACGCCGGGTGGTAACGAAGCGCAGCTCGACATTCGCGCAGTGATGATGAAGCGTCTGGTGATCACAGGATCGGCGTTGAGGCCCCGGACCCTCGATTTCAAGCGTCAGATCCGCGACACGCTGATCCGCGAAGTCTGGCCTCTCATCGCAAGTGGCCGCTTGAAACCCATCATCGATCGCGTGTTCCCATTGAGCGAGGCCGCCGCCGCGCATGCCTATCTCGAAAGCGGTGTGCACATCGGCAAGATTCTGCTGAAAGTTGAAGTCTAGCGGCCAGCGTGCCGCGTTCCGCCACTCAAAAGGAATTTCGCATGCCAGGCGATCGCAGGTCAGACCACCCCATCGATCCCATGTTCATCGAGCGCTGGTCGCCGCGCGCGTTCACCGACGAGACGATTCCCGACGACACGCTTGCCAGTTGCTTTGAGGCGGCGCGCTGGGCGCCGTCGTCGATGAATGCCCAGCCCTGGCGCTTCATCTATTCAAGGCGCGGCAGTGCCAGCTGGCCGACGATGCTCGGTTTGCTGCTCGAATTCAATCGGTCGTGGGCACAGCACGCCGCCGCACTCATGGTGGTGGCGGCGAAACAAACCGTTGTGTTCAACGGCAAGGAACTGCCTTCACCAACGCATGCGTTCGATGCAGGAGCGGCGTGGATGCAGTTTGCGCTGCAGGCAGAGAAGCTCGGCTGGCACACTCATGGCATGGTCGGCCTGGATCGGGACAAGGCGCATCTCGCGCTCGAGATTCCCCAGAGCTACAGCATCATTGCCGCAGTCGCTATCGGCCGGATGGGCGACAAATCATTGCTGCCGCCGGCTTTGCAGGAAAGAGAAGTGGTGAGTGGCCGCGTGCCGATAGAGCAATTCGCATTCGAAGGCAAATTCCGGAACGAGGCGAAAACGTGAATCACCAATTCAAGCTCGCAGGAATCCTCGCGCTGCTCGGGCTCGCGTTGACCACGGGTTCTATCGCTCAAGCAGCGGCGGCCGACGCGAAGCTCACGACGCTCGCGGAACAATCCCACTTCGTACGCACGGGCCGCTACGAGGAAGTCGAACGATTGTGCCCGGCGTTTGCGGCCCGCTGGCCGCAGCAAGTGCACTGTTTCCGCTTCGGCACCACGCCCGAAGGCC
>JBGPLJ010000217.1:0-6346 GCA_041486385.1 Steroidobacteraceae bacterium | reverse complement strand
CCGTGCACTTCGCGGGCTTGGCGGTGGATCTCGATCGGCTGTACGCGCTTGCCACAAATCACAAGCTGCGGGTTGTCGAAGATGCGGCGCATGCAATCGGCAGTGCCTGGCGCGGCACACTGATCGGTGCACGCGGTGACCTCGTGTGTTTCAGTTTTCATCCGAACAAGACCATTACGACGATCGAGGGCGGAGCGATCGTATTGTCCGACGCGGCAGAGGCCGCAGCCGTTGAATTACATCGCTTTCATGGACTTAGGAGAGATGCTGAAGGTGAATCCGAGGTGACCCTCGCCGGCGGCAAGTCGAATCTCACGGACGTTGCCGCGTGCGTCGGTCTTGGCCAGCTCGCGCGGCTCACGGAGTTCATCGAACGCCGTCAGCACCTCGTCGCGCGCTATTTCGACCGGCTGGCAGGCTGGAAGCTCGGCGTTCTGCCGCCACGCGGCGACCAGGGACATAGCTGGCATCTCATGACGGTACTGCTGCCCTTCGATCGCCTCGGCATGACGCGTGGCGCATTCATCCGCGCCATGCGTGCCGAGGGCATCGGCATCGGCATCCACTATTCCGCCATTCCCGAATTCGAGCTCTATCGCAAGCTCGGCTACCGGTCAGAACTCTATCCACAGGCGCTGCGCATCGGCCGCGAGACCGTAAGCCTGCCGTTGTTTCCGGCGATGACCGACGCGGACGTCGACCGCGTGTGCGCAACGCTGCGCAAAGTGACGGGACGTTGACCGTGGCCGCCGAGTCCAGACAACGGGAAGTGGGGCTGCGGGCGTCGGCACCGCAGTTGAGCATTGTGATACCCGTATTCAATGAAGAGGCCTGTCTGCCGCAACTCTGCGAGCGCCTGTACGCGGCGCTCGACGCCCTGCAACGGACTTACGAGGTCGTGTTCGTCGATGACGGCAGCACCGATCGATCCATTGCGCTCTTGCGCGCGCAATTCGAGCGCCGTCCGAGCGTCACCCGTATCGTCCTGCTCCGGCGCAATTTCGGCCAGCACGCGGCCCTGCGCGCCGGATTTCGCCTCGCGCGCGGGCGCTACGTCATCACGCTCGATGCGGACCTGCAGAATCCACCCGAAGAGATCGCAAAGATAGTCGACGCGCTCGACGCCGGCTTCGACTGCGTCGGCGGTGTGCGCAGGGCGCGCCAGGATCCATGGTTCCGGCGCACCGCCTCGCGCGCGGTGAACTGGCTTCGCGAGCGCACGACACGCATCCGGATGAGCGATCACGGCTGCATGCTGCGCGGCTATCAGCGCTCGCTGGTGGACGTTCTCAACCAGCTCACCGACGTCAATGCCTTCCTGCCGGCGCTCGCCTATACGCTCGCCGCGCGCCCCACCGAAATCGAGGTCCGGCACGAATCACGTGTCGCGGGCACGTCCAAGTATTCGCTGCTGCGCCTCGCGCGTCTGAACTTCGATCTGATGACGGGCTTCAGCGTTGCGCCGCTGCAGATTCTGTCTGCCATCGGGGTGCTCGTGTCGCTGGCATCGGGCGCGCTCATGATCTTCCTCGTCGTGCGGCGACTCGTCCTGGGACCGGAGGCCGAGGGCGTCTTTACACTGTTCGCTTTCGTATTCTTCTTCCTCGGCGTGATTCTCCTCGGGATCGGACTTCTCGGCGAGTTCGTGGCGCGCATCTACCAGCAAGTGCGCAATCACCCCGCCTATCTCGTCGGTGCGGTCATCGAAGAGCCGCCGACCGAGCACGGCCGGAGCGAATCCGGTGATGCCTCGTGAGCCCTGTCGTCGTATTCGCCTACAGCGAGGTCGGCTACCGCTGCCTGCAAGCGTTGCTGGCAGCGCAGGCGGAAGTGGCCTGGGTTGTAACGCATCGTGACGATCCCAGCGAGTCGCGCTGGTATCAGAGCGTCGCCGAGCTTGCCGCCTCCTCGGGTGTCGCGGCCGCCGAGTACGAGAGCTTGAGCGCGACGGAGTGTCTGCGCATCGTGCGCGGCATCGCGCCGGAGTTTCTGTTCTCGTTCTACTTCAGAAAGATGCTCGCGCCGGCGCTGCTGAAGACCGCCCGCCGTGGCGCACTCAACATGCACGGATCGCTCCTGCCCCGCTACCGGGGGCGCGCGCCCATCAACTGGGCGATTGTTCATGGCGAAGCGCGCACCGGCGCGACGCTCCACTACATGACCGAAAAGCCGGACGCCGGCGATGTGGTTGACAGTCAGGCAGTTGACATCGGCGTGAATGACACCGCCCTCGAAGTCTCGATCAAGGTCGCGGACGCGGCGGAAGTCGTGATGCGCCGGTCTTGGCCCGCGCTCCTCGCCGGCACCGCGCCGCGCCAGCCGCAGGACCTCACCTCCGGCTCGTACTTTTCCGGGCGCAAGCCTGCGGATGGCCGCATCGATTTCGCGCGTTCCGCCTGGGACATCCACAACCTCATTCGCGCGGTGGCGCCCCCGTTCCCGGGCGCATTCGCGGACGTCGCGGACGGGCGCCTGGAACTCCTTGGCTCGCAGTGGTCCAACGAGCGCGCGCAGAACGCGGCCGATGCGCCTCGCCTGTACGCCGAGTCGGGACAAATGTACCTCGATTGCATCGACGACAAGCGATTGCACGTTACCCGGGCGACTCTTGCCGGCCAGGCGCTGACCGCGGCGGCTCTCGAGTCACGCCACCAAGAATTTCACCTGGCCGCCCCGGTGCGACCTTTCGGAGCCCTTGCATGAAACGGTTATTGATCCTCGGCGTTAACGGCTTCATCGGTCATCACTTGAGCGCGCACCTGCTGCGCACCAGCGACTGGCAGGTGCACGGCATGGACCTCGAGAACGATCGCGTGGCGGATTTCCTCGATCATCCGCGCTTTCACTTCAGCGAAGGCGACATCACCATTCATCGCGAATGGCTCGAGTATCACGTGAAGAAGTGCGACGTGGTGCTGCCGCTCGTCGCCATTGCGACGCCCGCCACCTACGTGAGCGCACCGTTGCGGGTTTTTGAACTCGATTTCGAAGCGAACCTGCCGATCGTGCGCCTCTGCGTGAAGCACAAGAAACGCATCGTGTTTCCGTCGACCTCAGAACTCTACGGCATGTGCACCGATGCCGAGTTCGATCCCTACGAGTCGAACTTCGTGCTCGGTCCCATTCCGAAGTCGCGCTGGATCTACTCCTGCATCAAGCAGCTCCTCGACCGCGTGATCTGGGCCTATGGGGCCGAGGAGCGGCTCGATTTCACACTGTTCCGGCCGTTCAACTGGATCGGACCGGGCCTCGACAATGTCAATGCGCCGAAGGAAGGCAGTTCGCGCGTCGTCACGCAGTTCCTCGGCCAGATCGTGCGCGGTGAAAACATCACGCTCGTCGATGGCGGCCGCCAGCGGCGCTGCTTCACGAGCGTCTACGAGGGCGTCGCGTGCCTCGCCCGCATCATCGAAAACCCTGGCGGCATAGCGACCGGCAAGATCTACAACGTTGGCAATCCAGCGAGCGATCATTCCGTGCGCGAGCTCGCCGAGATGCTGCTCGAGATTGCGGCGACGATGCCCGAGTACCGCGAGCGAGCGCGCGGCATCAAGCTTGTCGAGCGCTCGGGCACCGAGTTTTACGGCGCTGGCTACCAGGACATTCAAACCCGCGTGCCGCGTATCACCAACACGATCGCAGAGCTCGGCTGGCGGCCGCAGACGACGCTGCGCGATGCGCTCGCCGACATCATGAAGAGCTACGCGCCAAACGTCGTCGAAGCCGGGCGCCTACTCGACGAGGAGGAGAGCGGATCGGTTGCACCGGTCGAACGGCGACGGCCCGACGAGACGCGGGCTTAACGCGCGACGCCTGGCGGCGCCCAAGCGCAGCGCTACGATGCAGAGGATCGCCCTCAAGATCGACGTCGACACCCTGCGCGGCACGCGCGAGGGTGTGCCGCGGCTCATCGACGTGCTCGAGCGGAGCGACGCGCGGGCCTCATTCTTCTTCAGCGTTGGCCCCGACAACACCGGCCGCGCTCTGCGCCGCGTCTTTCGCCGTGGATTCCTGAGCAAGGTACGGCGCACCTCGGTCGTCACGCACTACGGGCTGCGCACCCTGACCTACGGCCTGCTGTGGCCCGGCCCGCATATCGGCCGCCGCGCCGCGCCTGTGTTGCGGCGGGTGCGCGACTCTGGATTCGAAGTCGGCCTGCACTCCTATGATCACGTTCGCTGGCAGGACAACGTCGCCCGCCGCGGCAGGAGCTGGACCAGCCGCGAACTTGCGCGCGCATACCTCGCGTTTCGCGATGCGCTGGGCACACCGCCCGACGCGCATGCCGCTGCCGGATGGCAACTCAACCCCGAGACCCTCTGGCTCGAATCGCAGATGGCGTTTCAATATGCGAGCGATACGCGCGGGCGTGAACCCTTCCTGCCGTCCTGGGGCGACGTGGAAGGCGCGTGCCCGCAACTGCCAACGACGCTGCCAACCCTGGATGAACTGATCGGTCGCGATGGCCTCACACCCGAAGGCGCAGCCAGCGAGGTCGTGCGCTTGTCGCAGGTTCCGTTGCCGCACGGGCACGTATTTACATTGCATGCGGAGCTGGAAGGCATGGCTCTCAGCAACATCTTCGAGTCCATGCTCGCCCGCTGGCGCGCGCTTGGATTCTCACTGGTAGCGCTGCGCGACGTGCATCGCTCACTCGACTCGCGGACCCTGCCCCGGCACCAGGTCACTCTGGGCGCCGTTCCCGGACGCTCAGGCCTGCTCGCGATGCAGGCGGCACCGCACTAGCGCAGCATGTCGATCATCTCGCGCTACGTCTTTCGGGAATTCGTCACCAATTGGCTCGTGGTCCTCGTCACGCTCTCGGTGATGGTGCTCGGCAATCAGTTCACGCGCGCGCTCGAACGGGCCGCCGAATCGAATCTGCCGAGCGATGTGGTGCCGCGGCTCGCGCTCGTCACATTCGTGCAGAGCCTCGCGATCACCGGGCCGATGGCGCTGATGCTGGCGATCGTGCTCGCCTTCGGGCGGCTCGGGCACGACGGCGAAGTGACCGCGATTCGGGCCACTGGCGTGGACGTCTGGCGCTCATCGCGGGCGATCGGCGTATTCGCCCTGGCCTTTGCCCTGGGTCTCGCGTGGCTCACGCTCGCGCTTGCGCCGGCGATGGCGCAGCAAGAACAGTCCACGCTGAGCGACGCGTTCAGCCGCGCACAACTCGCAGCCTTCGAACCTGGGCGCTTCACGCAGTTGCCCGGCACCCAGACCGTCGTCCATGTCAGCGGGGTCGATGCCGACGGAACGCTGCGGCACGCGGTCCTCACGCGGCGCACTGCCGACGGGCTCGAGGTCATCACCGCGCAGCGTGCGCGCTATCGCTTCGATCCCCAAACGCACAGCATCGAGCTCACCGCAGAGGACGGCGTACGCCTCGAGGGTCACCCAGGCAGCAGCGCCGCACGCACCATCCAGTTCGCGACCTATCGGGCGTCGCTCCCGCTTCTCGACGTGCAGCGCACGCGCATGAGCCGCGACATCGTTCCATCGGTCGTCCTGTTGCGCTCCCCACGGCGCGATGACCAGGCCGAATTGCAGTGGCGCTGGTCGATGCCGCTCCTCTGCCTGGGTCTCGCGGCAATCGCATTACCCTTGTCGCAACTGCGGCCGCGCCAGGGCCGCTATGCTCGTGTCGCACCGGCGCTCCTCATCTTCTTTCTCTACGTCAATCTGCTCGCGGCCGCCCGCAGCGCAATCACGCGCGGCACGCTCGCGCCGTGGCCAGGGCTGTGGATTGTGCACGCGCTGGTACTCGGCGTTGCCGTGGCGACCCTGGTTGCATTCCGTTGGCGCCGACGCGCCGGTCACCGCGCATGAATCTGGTTCGGACAGACTCATGACGCTGGCGCGCTACATCATCAGGACGCTGCTCGTGCACATGCTCACGGTGCTGTCCGCGCTGCTGGCGCTCATTTCCGTGTTCAATTTTCTCGAGCAGCTGGATGACGTCGGCGTGGGCGCCTACAACCTGCCCGCAGCGGGGTTGCACGCTGCGATGATGGTGCCTTCCTGGCTCACGGATTTTGCGCCTATTGCTGCGTTTCTGGGCGCGCTCACCGGCCTCGGGCGCCTGCAGCAGGACAGCGAACTCACTGCCATGCGCGCAGCGGGCTGGTCGGTGCAACGCATCGCCGTGGTTGCTGCGTGCGCCGGCGTGCTGTTGTCGGTGACGGCGACGCTCGCAGGAGAATATGTTGCGCCCGGTCTTGCTGAGGCCGCCGTGCGCATGAAGGCGGAGTTGCGCTTCGGACCGCGCATGTCGGTCGGCGCCTCGGGTTGGTGGACCTTCGATGGGCCACGCATGATCGGCATCGATCACAGGCCCGGCTAT
>JBGPLJ010000216.1:0-6393 GCA_041486385.1 Steroidobacteraceae bacterium | reverse complement strand
GTGGCCATTGTTATGGCGGCAATTGCGAGGTGCCAAGCGGTGAGTAGCTCGAACCACCGGCCACGCGGCCGCAGCGGGCACGATCGCCTAGAGTGGCAGGTTCCCGGCCGTTGATCGCGAAGCGTCAGCATCGCTCCGCAGCTTAGCATCCGGGTTCGCTATAGGAACCGGTTGCGCGCTCGCATGGCTGGCGCTCACGCGCAGCCGCGATGGATCCGAGAGATCGCAGCTGAAGCGTGTGGTGGCTTCCACGGCGCGCAGCGCCTCAACGAGCTTGAGTCCCGAGATATTTCCGCTCAGTTGCGTAGCGCGCGCGGCGGCCTCGGTTGCGGTCGAATCAAACTCGAGCCGGCGCCCCGTCTCATGCGCGAACCAACGTAGAAATTCGTCAAAGGTGCGGCCCTCGATCGGAAAATCGGGGCTGAGGTCATTCGTCCAGGCCCAGAGCTCCCCATACGCAGGCACTGACGAGCGCTCAATCTCGCCAGAAGCCGCCACCACGAGCTGATCGGAGGCGCTGAGCGTTGTCGTGGCGTTGCCGCTCGTCATGCTCACCAGACCATCGCGTACGCGCACCGTGACCTCATCCGGCGCCACGTTGACTTCAAACTGCGTGCCGAGATGGCGTACGAGCCCCAGCGGCGTCTGCACGTCGACCCAGTGGCTGTGCTCCGCCTGCATGCCGCCATCGATGTAGACGCGGCCACGCGTCACGCGCAGGAGGTCCACTTGCGCGAATGTGACATCGCTCGCGCCGCCAACGCGAATCGAAATGCCGGCTGCCGCGAGGAGGGCGCGCCCGTCGCTGCCCGTCTGCAACCGCGTGCCCACTCGAATGTCGTCGCCCGAGACCACGGGCGTGCCCGATTCCGAGCCATGGATGGCAACCGATCCCTGAGATGCGATGAATGTTGCCGCGATCTCGTTGCTGCCCGGCGCGCGCTGCACGCCCATATAAAGGAGTGTGCCAACCGTCGCCGTTACGACTGCCGCGGCGAGCAGCCAGCGGCGTGTCGACCGCTGACGGCGCTGCGCAACGATGCCTGTCCACTGCTGTTCCACCGCGGTCCATACAGACTGCCGCGTGTCAGCTGGCGGCGCGTGGCGTTCGCCGGCGCGCGCAATGAGTTCGCCGATCTGATCGCGCTCGGAAGGATTCATCGTGCAGGTCCTCGATCGGAAATGGTGTCGTCGGCAAGTCCAAAGTCCTCGAGGCCACCGCTCAACGCTTGACAGGCCTCGCGGAAAGCCGAACGCGCGCGCGCGAGCAGCGATTGCACGGAGATCGCCGTGAGACCCATGGTCGCCGCAATGTCTTCCACGGGCAGTTCCTGCACGTATTTCAGTTCCAGCAGACGCGCGTACTTCGACGGCAGGTAGTCGAGCGTCGCATGTACGAGCTCGGCGACGTCCGCCCGCTGCAGCAGAGCGTCAGGGTCGGATTCGGTCGCCCAGTCCATCGACTCGAGCGTCGCCCGGACCGATGGATCCTCTTCCAGACGCACGATGCGGCGGCGCTCGGTCGCTGCCTTTGCTGCCTGGTCGAGGAGTTCGCGGCGCGCGATCTGGCAGAGCCAGGTATAAAGCGATGCTTCGCCGCGGTAAGCGTCGAGTTTGCGCACACCCTTGATAAGGGCGGCCTGCACGATGTCACGAGCGCTGTCGCCGTCGCCCGCCGTCCGGCGCAGGATGAAGCGGTACAGACGTGGAAAATACCCGTCGAAAAACTGCTGAAACGCCAGGGCGTCGCCGCCGAGGAGTTTCTTCACCACCTCTAGATCCTGATCGTGCACGCGCGTACCGCATTCAATTCGGATAACTCTTGGACGCCCACCGGCGGCTCAATCAACCGCTGGCCGGCCCGTAATGGCAAGGGCGCGCTCTAGCGCACGTCTTTCTGTGCATTTGCGCAGGCTCGCTGTTCCAGCGCGCGCCGGCGTCTGTGGTATCTGTAAACGACACCGCGACGCCACAGCCAGTGCACACCGAAGTAGCCGAGGGCCGCCGACACGCTGCCCATCACCAGGCAGCCGGCGAGGAGGGGCTTCCAGACCTGGGGGAACTCGCGCGTGACCCAGTCCCACGACAGATCAAAGGTGAAGCGCGACATCGGCATGCCGAGAATGACGGTGCCGATCAGGTAGGCGCAGAAGAAGAGGGGCACGATAGTAAAGGGGTTCGTCACCCACACGGTTGCGAAGGCGACGGCGATATTCGCCCGCAAGGCGAGCGCGGCAAGTGGCGCGAGCGCGCTATGTGGCGGCAACGGAATGAAGGCGACGAACAGGCCGATGGCGAATGCGCGCGCCACGCTTTCGCGCCGCACGGCCCAGTACTCGGGGTGACGCAGAAGCGCGGCAAAGGGCCGCATGAACCACAGCTCCCGCAATCGCCGATGGTCGGGCAGGACGCGCTTTAGGAAACGGCGTGGCATTGCGCCGATGGTGCCAAGTTCCGAAGGCGAGCGGTACATGTTTGCGAAAGCCGTCGCGTTTCTCGCTGGAACGCTGCTCATTTGTCAACTGCCGTCGCTGGCGCCGATCGCCATGCTGGCGCCCCTGCTGGGAGCAGGCATCCTCCTGCTGATCTGGCGCCAGGCGCATGGCTGCGCTGCGTTCCTCCTTGGTGTGCTGTGGACCTGGCATTGCGGAACAAGCGCGCTCGCATGCGGTATCGATCCGCATCTGAACGGCGGGCAGTGGACCGTGACGGGTGAGATCGCCTCCGTTGCCGAGCTCGCGGCGGATCACACGAGCTTCGACTTCGCGCTGCTCGAGGCCCCGCCACCTATCGCGAACCTCAGGACGTTGCGGCTTGCCTGGTATCAGGCCCCGCTTGCAGTTCACGGCGGCGAACATTGGCGCCTGTGCGTGCGTCTCAGGCATCCCCATGGACTGCGCAATCCCGGCGACTACGACTTCGAAGGCAAGCTATTCGACGCAGGCGTCGACGCCACCGGTTACGTCGTGCGCAGTGAATGCAACGTGCTGCTTGGCACCGCAGTCTGGCGCGCGCCCATATTGCGGGCGCGTGAAGGAGTAGCACGCGCCATCGAAAGGGCGCTGCCGGCAAGTCCCTACGTGGGCATTCTTCAGGACCTCGCTGTCGGCGTCGATGCTCAGGTGTCGCGCGAGCAGTGGCGGGTTTTTGCGGCGACGGGCACGTCCCATCTCATGGCGATTTCCGGATTTCACGTGGCGGGTGTCGCGCTGCTCGCCATGTGGCTCGTCCGTTGGCTCTGGCGGTTTGTCGGCGTGCGCAGCGTTGCGTGCGCAGACATTGAGAGCATCGTCGGTCTCGTGTGCGCGTTTGCTTACGCGTTGCTCGCCGGTTTCTCGGTGCCAACACAGCGCACGCTCGTGACCCTGACGGTCGTCCTTGGCGCGCGCATCGTGCGACGCGCGACTTCGATCTGGGATCTGCTCGGCGTCGCGCTCGTCGTCGTGCTGCTGCTCGATCCGCTGGCCACGCTCGGCGCCGGTTTCTGGTTGTCGTTCGGTACGGTCGCGGGGATCTTGTACGCGCTCGAGGGCCGCCTTGGGGCGCGTTCCGAGTGGCGCGATCTATTGCCTGCACAAGCGGCGGCGACCCTGTGCCTGCTACCTCTGACACTCACAATTTTCGGTACGATTTCCCTGCTCGGGCCGCTTGTCAATCTGATTGCGATTCCGTTCTTCGGTCTGGTGCTGGTGCCGGCCATCCTCATCGGAGTCGCATTGCTGGCGCTGCCACTGCCACTCGCCGAGCACTGGTTCCAGTGGATCGATCACATCGTCGGAGTGTGCTGGCCGCTGTTTGCGGGGCTTGCGACGTCTCCGCTCGCGCTTGTGCACGTCGCGCACCGGCCGCTGTGGACTTTGGTGTCGCTGACGATTGCAGTGCTCTGGGTCGCCGCTCCCTGGCCGTGGGTTGTGCGCGCGCTCGGTGTCGCACTGGCGTTGCCGGCGCTGCTATGGCGCGCGGACGCTTTGCCGACCGGTGCCTTTGAAGTCACGGTCCTCGACGTCGGCCAGGGCCTTGCCGTACTGGTGAGCACGCGAAATCACGCGCTGCTGTTCGATACTGGCCCGGCGGCGCGGTCGGGCCGCGCCGCCGCTGAATTCTCGATCGTTCCCTATCTCGCGTGGCGGGGGCGGCGGGATCTCGACGCGATCGTGTTGAGCCATAGCGATCGAGATCACGTGGGCGGCCTCGAGACCGTGATGGCGGCCGTTGCTGTGGAGCGACTGTACGTGGGCGGCGATCTACGGGGCAGTAGCCGCGCACGTTCTTGCGTCGCCGGCGACCGCTGGGACTGGGACCAGGTGAGCTTTCGCTTTCTCTACCCACCGCTTGCGAGCGCTGGAGATAAGCCGCTGAGCGACAACAACGGTTCTTGTGTGCTTGAAGTCTCGGCATCCGGCGGCGCAGCGCTGCTGACGGGGGATATCGAAGCCGCGGCCGAAAGAGCACTGCTTGACCTCGCCCGCCGCATGGATGTCGTGGTCGTTCCTCACCATGGTAGCCGCAGCTCGTCCGGCGCGGAGTTCGTCGCAGCCCTTGCGCCGCGCTGGGCGGTGGTCTCGGCCGGATACGATAACCGCTGGAATTTCCCCAAGCCCGAGGTCATCGCACGCTGGCAGGCCGCGGGTGCAACCACTTTCAGCACCGCGCGCAGCGGAGCGGTGACATTCCGTCTCGGCTCGGGCGTGCAAACGCAGCGGCCCGAGGAATATCGGGACGACGCGCGGCGCTTCTGGCACGTGGATTGATCACATGGCTGGCAGCGCCAGGCGGCGTGCAACTGGTCCGCGCGACCAGGGTTATCAAGGCCCAAATGGAGGAGAGGGCAGCAATGCACCCGGTCGAAGCCCGGCTGCCATACGCAGTTCACGCTCGAACTGCTCGACCGGCTGGCCGCGCTGACGGTGCGATGACGATGGCCATGCTGCTGCATAATATGATCGAGCCATACGGGTGACGCTCGGAGGGAGCGGCTATGCGTGTCTCGCTGGCGGGCGCGGCAAACCATCCGGATCGGATAATCGGGGGATTGAGCAGCGATGAAGGCGGTGATACTCGCGGGCGGCATGGGTACGCGGATCTCGGAAGAGACTCACCTGCGGCCTAAGCCAATGATCGAGATCGGCGGTAAACCGATCCTCTGGCACATCATGAAGATCTACTCGGCGCACAACATCAACGAGTTCGTGATTTGCTGCGGGTACAAGGGTTACATGATCAAGGAATACTTCGCGAATTATTTTCTGCACACTTCGGACGTAACCCTCGACGTGCAGCGCAATGAAATTGTCGTGCACGAGCGCAAGGCAGAGCCATGGCGGGTGACGCTGGTGGATACTGGCGAGAGCACGCTGACCGGAGGCAGGCTCGAGCGCGTTGCCCGCTACCTGCGCGATGAGCGTGACTTCTGCTTCACCTACGGGGATGGCGTAGCGGACATTGACGTGACGCGCCTCGTCGAATTTCACCGCGCGCACGGGCGTGCCGCAACGATCACCGCCGTGCAGCCGCCCGGCCGCTATGGCGCCCTGGAACTATCCGGCCAACTGGTACGCGGCTTCAAAGAAAAACCCCAGGAAGGCGGCGGCTGGATCAATGGCGGCTTCTTCGTGCTCGCGCCGCAGTGCCTGGATTATCTGACCGGCGATGAGTGCTCTTGGGAGTTGGAGCCGCTCACACGCCTGGCTCACGCCGGACAGTTGATGGCGTATCAGCATTCCGGATTCTGGCAACCGATGGATACGCTGCGCGAGAAGAATCAGCTCGAGCAGCTCTGGGCCGACGGCAAGGCGCCGTGGAAGACCTGGCCTTGATCCCGGGCTTCTGGCAAGGCCGCCGTGTTTTCCTGACGGGCCACACGGGCTTCAAGGGCGGGTGGCTCGCGCTGTGGCTCAAGCGTCTCGGTGCGAACGTGTATGGCTACGCCCTCGCCCCGCCGACCGAACCCAACTTCTTTACCGTCGCGCAGGTCGCAGGCGACCTGGCGGGCGAATCCCGCGCGGATGTGCGCGACGAACTCGCGCTGCGCGCCGCGCTGGCAGCCGCTGAGCCCGAGATCGTCCTACACCTCGCAGCCCAGCCGCTTGTACGTTATTCCTACGCGCAACCGGTTGAGACCTATGCCGTCAACGTGCTCGGGACTGTGCACCTCCTGGAAGCGGCACGCCGATGCCGGTCCGTGCGCGCTATCGTCAATGTCACGACCGACAAGTGCTACGAAAACCATGAATGGGTCTGGGGATACCGCGAGTCCGAGCCACTCGGCGGCACGGACCCGTACTCGAGCAGCAAAGCGTGCGCGGAACTGGTTTGCGCGGCCTATCGCGAATCGTTTCTAAAACAAAATGCAATCGCGCTCGCTACCGCCCGGGCCGGCAACGTGATCGGGGG
>JBGPLJ010000215.1:0-6414 GCA_041486385.1 Steroidobacteraceae bacterium | reverse complement strand
GATGGAGTTCAGCGGAGTATCCCAGAACCCGCTGATACGATGTTTGGCCACATGGATGTCGCCCGGCTCCTGCACGAGCGAATCGATGATGCGTGCTCCCCAGCTACCCTCCTCGAGCACGGCGTGCGTACGAGCGCTGACCATGGACCCTGCCAGACCGGGGCCGCGCCCATTCGGATTGAATGGATGCTGAGTGCCAGGTGAGAGATTCAAGCGGTCGGGTCGGACTCCCCAATTGAGCCAGATGACCGGCACGGCTTTGGAGCGCAGGGCTCGCGTCATGCGGTTGATGGGCCCGGCAAGTGCCAACGCGGGCGCGACGTCGACGCCCATCGAGCCCATCCAGCCATCCGGAGCGCAGAAATCGTTCTGCATGTCGATGATGATGAGCGCAGTGCGACTCAGGTCGAACACCACATTTTGCGGCAGGGCGTGTGCCTGCACTGTTTGCGAGTTGCGGACGAATCTGCGCATGTCGACGAGGCCATCGCTGACTCGATAGGCGTCGCGATCGGCGAGGCCCAGCACCGGCCATGTTGAAGTATCGGGAATGGAAGAACTGGCCATCGGCAAGCCTATCCCGGGCTGCCCGAGATCCATTCGAAGTCATCGACCCACTTTCGCGCTCCCTCTCGGGTCTGCACCTCGCCATGGCATACGAAGCGGCTCCCCTCGTCCATCACGATACATTCCTCGGAAAAGGGACCGAGACCCTGAATCTCGCCGCGACTCTGAATTCTTCCGGGGCCGCTCGAGCTAATCTGCGACATCATGTCGGCGCCCATCACAGGTGCCGGCTTCCCGCCATACATGCCATTCCACGAAGTGATGGCCAGGTGCCCTTGCGCGTCGATGCTCACGATTACCCATGCGAGCTGCTTGCCATCGTCCCTGATCACCCACAGAGTCTGGTCCGCCGGCGTGAGCTGCGCGGAGCGGGCGCGATTCAATTTCCAGATTCCTTCCCGAAGGTTGCTTGCAGCAGCGGACGGTACGTTTGCCATCGCGAATCCAAGTGCGAGCAGCATGACAACGCCGACGAGCGAATGCGCTTGCATGTTCGATCGCTCAGTATTTGACGGAAATTTGCACGCCGTAGGATCGTGGCGCGGTCGGAAATCCTACATCGTAAGGCAGGCCGGTTGATTGGCTCGGGAAGTAGGTATCGTAGGCCTCTGTGTCCGAGAGATTCTTGCCCCACGCAGTCACGGTCCATGCGCCGCGCTTGAGACCAAAGCTCATGTTCCAGAATGTCTTGGGGTCTTGCACGTCCAGGTTATCCGTGTACCAGTATCGCTTGCTGTAGTGCTGCGCGTCCGACCTCACGAAGATGGCGATCTTGTTGCCGAGCTGCCGGGTGTAGTCAAAGCCCGCGGTCACGGACAGCTTGCTGGACCTCGGAGTATGGTTGCCCTCGAATTCCGGAAAGGCCTCGAGCTTGCGGATGTCGGAGTCGGCGACCCCCACATTGGTGAAGAGATCGAAGCCTTCGAGCGGTGTGAACCGCACCTCGAACTCACCCCCGGTCATGCGCACTTTGTCGATGTTTCCCGTGACCTCCGATGCGGTGTCGAAATCGATGTAGGAGAATTGAAAGTTGGAGATGTCGCTGTAGAAAACCGCACCGTTGAGAGTGAGCCTGCGATCGAGCCATTGTGTTTTGAAACCGATCTCGTAGTTCGTGAGCTCTTCTGCCTCGACACGGGGAAATCCCGGCGGATTGAAGCCACCCGAGCGGAACCCCACGCCATAGGTGGCATAGATCTGCCGGTTCCGGTCGAATTCGTAGGCGATGCTCAACCGCGGCTGGAAGTCGCTGAAGGTAGCCTTGCGATTCGCACCCGTGGTGTTCTCGATCTGGCTGCGTTCATCGCGATCGTAGCGCGCGCCGGCAGTAAGTGTGAGATTCGGCCGGACCTCGTAGTCGATCTGCGCCGAGACACCGTAATTGTCCCGCTTGTCGTCCTCGGGATTTGAGACCAGAAGGGCCGTTGGGTCCGTCGGGTCCACGGCCGGGTTGCCGCGGTCGAGAAAGATGTCCGTGCTCACGAAGTGCTTGGAATGCAGGTAGTCCACGCTCGCAAGCCATCGTAGCGCCGATGAGCCCGGTCCGACCAGGCGGAACTCCTGCGCGAACACTTCTCTGTCATACGGCTGGTTGTCGCCCACGAAAGCTATAGGCGTGAAGTCGACATCCGTCGTTTGAATCTGCTCGAGCTTGGAGTACCCCGTGATCGAGCTGAACGTCGCAAACCGCAGATCACTTTGCAGCTTCGCGGTCAGATTGGTGGCCTTGCCCGAGCCTCGGTTGGGAAAGTTCGACTGAGGGTTCACGAAATCATTCGGGTCGCCTGAGAACACCGGTGAAAAGATGACGCCTGCAGCGTTAAAGTCCGAATGGCCGGCTATGAGGTTGAGAGAGGTCGCATCGGTCAAGCGAATGTACAAGGTGCCGCGCATGCTCCAGTCATGCGGAATGCGGTCCGCGTGCACGCCTGTGAAGGTGTTGGGGATTAAACCGTCACTCGTCAGATAGCTTCCGACCACGCGGTATTGAACCCTGTTCGGAAGCAGGGCGCCCGAGATCCCGGCGTCGACGTCCACGGTCTCGCCCTTGCCGTATGAGGCGTTGGCAAATCCATGGAATTCATCGGTCGGCTCTGCTGTTGTGATGATGATGGCTCCAGCTTCGGCATTTCGACCGTAGATCGAGCCTTGAGGTCCTTTGAGGACTTCGATCTGGGCGATGTCGAGGAGTCGCATGTTCAATTGTTTGGCATCGTCCTGCGGGACGCCATCCACGATCACCGCGACCGGCGCATCTGAATTGCTGGCCTGGGCGACGCCGCGCAACGTGACTACCGTGTTCGTGTAGGTGTCGGTCCGCTGGATCGCGAGATTCGGAATCGTGCGGACGATATCGGATGTCTGCTTGATCTGCCGCGCTTCGATGTCCTCCGCCGTGACGACATTGATCTGTATGGGCACATCCTGCAAACGCTCCGAGCGCTTTTGAGCGGTGACCACAATCTCATCGGGCTCGTCAGCAGCAGCATGCGCCCCGTCATCGGAGTCGGCGCTTTGAGCGGAGGCCGCGCACAACAGGCAGCACGCGATGCCGGAAAGGAGCGCGCCGCGGATGGACATGGATCTTTTCATGCTACTCCCCTTCATCTGGTCTGTGCGTTTGCCGCATTCGAGTGGATTCGTTAGGGATCTCTTTACGAGGGCCAGCCTTTCACGATGCCCACCATGTGGTGGTCGAACACCTGCCAGCGCGTACCGTTGTGGCGCCAGCCATTGACGTAGGCCACCAGCTTTCCCGCCGTGAACTTGCTGATCTCACTCCCGGTCGGCATGCCTTCGGCGATGGTCGAGCCCGGCTTGAACTCCTCCTTGTGGTATCGGACCAGGCCCAGAGTGATGACATCGGTACCGACGCGCTGCGCGCTCACGTGCAGCCACTCCGTGTCCATCGTCTCGATCGCCTTGTCGAGGTCGACCATCTGCCGCTTGTTGACCGACAAAGCCGGCCACGGCTGAGCAGTACCGAGAAAGTCTTCAGTGAACAGGCCCTCCAGCCAGTCGTGCCGTTTGCCGGCGATGGCCGCCCCCCACTCGTCGTAGAGCGCCTTGAATTCCCGTGAGAGCGCGTCACTGCTCATCGGCTGAAACCTCGCTGCCGTACCCGATGCGACGGCACCATATCTTTCCGTCGTCGATTTGTCAACGAATCATCGTCATTTCATTATCAAGACCCCGAGACAGTGCTTTTGTTATATTTCCACCGCGCACCACTTCGCGGCGCTCACTGGCGACAGAATATGGCAGTCAAGAAAGCGGATACCGGTATGACGGATGGAGATCGGCTCTCCGAGCTCGAACTCACTCTGACCGTGCTGTGGAATTCGGTACGCAGGTGGATGAGCCAGCGGAACACTTCATCCGTGGTCACCGGTCTCTCGGACCTCGATGTCTTTCTGCTTCACCTGCTTGTCTACCGGAACAAGCAACTGCGAGGCGTCGACCTCGCCTTCGCACTCGCGATCGACGACATGCATTTGGTGTCGTATTCGCTTAAAAAACTTACCAAGCTCGGCGTGACCTCGAGCGAGCGCATCGGCAAGGAAGTCTTCTACCAGGCGACGAAGAAGGGCAAAGAGCACTATCTCGAATTTCTCGACGACCGGCGCAGATATCTCGAGCCCGCGATGAAATTCATTTCGGACGCCAGCGACTTCGAGTCGCTGAACACCTCCCTTCGAGCATTGTCCGGAGCGTATGAACAGGCGGCGCGCTCGGCGGCATCCGAGAAGGGGATTTGAGCAGATGGCAAGACTTGCATCTGGAGTCGACGCGTTGGGCTGAGCCCGAACTGCAATGAAACTGCTGAATTTCTCGATCGGTCAGGTGCAGACGGTCCAGATTCGCGGGGAGCCCGTCAAGACCGCTTACCTCAAGTCGGCGATCGCCGAGCCCTGGATCATTGCGTCAGAGGGCGCGCACGGAGATCAACGCGCGGTGCACCCCGACAAAGTCTATGCGTACGCGCGCAGCCATTACGAATACTGGGGGCATCAGCTCGATCTTGATCCTGCGCTCTGGCCGGATGGCTACTTCGGAGAGAACCTCACCTTCGACGTGCTCGACGAAGAGGACCTTCGAGTCGGAGATGTCTTTGCGCTTGGCGATGAGGTGCTGCTGGTGGTGGCCGGGCCTCGGCATCCCTGTGCCAAGTTGTGCTGGCGGCTGAATCAGCCGCCGACGTTCCAGAAGGTATTCCAGATCTCTCGACACACTGGTGTCTACTTCGGCGTGCTGCGCCCCGGCCGCGTGCGGCCCGCTGACATTGCAAGACGAATTCAGCGCGAAGTTGGCATGCCGAACCTCGTCGACGTGGCGAAGTTTGTTACGGACCGCGCGACTCCGCCGCTCGAACCGCTGAGAAAAGTGTTGGCCTCAGAGCATCTCAGCAAGACCATCCGGTATTTCCTCCACGCGAAGGTAGACGCCGCGGCGCGCTCAGCTGCGATCGCCGAGGGTCGATGGGGCGGATGGCGCAGCTTTCGGATCGACCGCATCATCGAAGAAGCGCCGCAGACACGATCGTACTATCTGCGCCCCAGCGATGGCGGCACGATCTGTCAGCCTCGGCCCGGCCAATTCGTCACGGTGCAGCTACAGGGCGAGCGGGCGGAGACCTTCACGAGGTCGTGGAGTCTCTCCTCATTCGCAAAGCAGTCGGACCACTACCGGCTCACCGTAAAACGACAGCAGGGAATCGGTTCCAACTGGCTGCATCAGGCACAGGTCGGCGCGACCGTGAAACTTCGTGCGCCGTCGGGCCAATTCACACTGGATATGGGAAGCGTTCGGCCGGTTGTGCTCATTGCGGCCGGTATCGGCATCACGCCGTTGCTCGCAATGCTGCAGGCACAGCTTATGCGCGGACCAAATGCGCCGCCGACGTATCTTATCTATGGCGCTCGGACCCCTGCAGACATGGTCTTCCGCCAGGAGATCGATGCGATTGCGGCCACAAATGCAAGCGTCACGGTGTCCTGTGTCTACAGTCAATGGTGCGGTGGTGGCCGGCCGGCGGGCCGCATCACGAGCGACTTGGTGGTCGAGTTGTTGGGTCAACTCTATGTGATGCTCGGCGAGCGGCGCATCTCCTTGCCGTGGTTCGAGAACGACACCTATCTTTGCGGCCCTGGGGACTTCTGCACGCGCCTCAAGGAGGAGTTGGTCGCGCGCGGTTGCAATCCCGATCACATGTTCTCAGAGCTGTTTTCCGGCGCGACCGTGGAACCAACGGAGCTTGACACGGCACACGTTCACTTTCGGCGTTCGCAACGCAGCGCGTTGTGGCGCGCCGCTGAGGACCTCACTCTGCTCGAACTCGCCGAGGGGCTCGGTATCCGCATCGAGAACGACTGCCGGGCAGGCTCGTGCCTCAGTTGCAGGACGCGCGTCATCGAGGGAGCAGTGACGGCCGACCTTGGCGATGGCTCGGGGCTGCTGTGTATCGGCAGGCCCAAGACCGCACAACTGACGTTGGACTGCTGAATCTCGCCGACGGGGTTCGCGGGTATCGGCTCTTGCGCGAACGAGATGAAGCATCATCCGCCATAAGCAGACAAGTCAGCGTCGCTAACGACAACCATCTGATGACCTCTTATTACTCGCACACCAAAAAAGGAACCCTTCACCGAGTACCCCGGGGTTCCACCTTATTATCCACTCGGGATGCCGCTGGCGTGTCAACACACGACCGATCCTGTTGTGCACATCGCGACGACGCTCGACGCCGGTCGCACTTGACAAGTTTCTCGAACTCCCGACCACCTGGTTCGAAGTCAGACCTGCAATTTGTAAGTAATTGAAAATGCTGAGTGGCACCCGTTGCGAAGG
>JBGPLJ010000214.1:0-6509 GCA_041486385.1 Steroidobacteraceae bacterium | reverse complement strand
GCTGGCACGGCGGCACGGACGTTTACACGCTCGATCCACAAACCTGGCAATGGTCGCGCGTTGTTCCGGCGTCTTCCAACTCCGTGACACCGCCGGCAGCCAATGCCAGCGGCACTTACGGTCGCTGGCGGTACGTGGCGTCACGCAATGTCTTTGTGTTGGTCAACAGCACCGCACAGAACGTCTACGTTTATCGTCTCTCTCCGGGTGCAGGCACAAATCAACCGACGCTCAATCTCAGCGCGCAGCCAGCCAGTGTCGGCATGAATGGCACGTCGACGCTTACGTGGAGTTCGACGATTGCAACGGCGTGCACGGCCTCTGGAGCCTGGAGCGGTACGCGCCCTACCTCGGGGACCGCGAACGTCGGCCCCCTGACCGGAAATGCCACTTACACGCTGACCTGCCAAGATGATTCCGGCAATTCCGTTGCACGTCAGGTAACGGTGCAAGTAGCGTCCGCTACGCCAGCTCCGACGATTACATTTTCGGCGAGTCCGACGTCCGTGACATCGGGTGGCACGAGCGTGCTTGCCTGGACTTCGTCCGACGCCACGAGTTGCAGCGGATCCGGTAGCTGGAGCGGAGCCAAGGCGACGAGCGGTAGCCAAAACGTTGGCCCGTTGACGGCCGCGGCCACATATACCCTCAGCTGTACCGGAAGCGGCGGCAGCGCATCGCAAGCTGTCACCGTAGCGGTGGCCGCGGCAGCAACTGCGCCGACGCTGACACTCAGCGCGAGTCCAACGTCGGTAGCTGCAAACGGCACAAGCTCCTTGCAATGGTCGAGTCAGAACGCAACCAGCTGCACAGCCTCGGGTGCGTGGAGTGGCAGCAAGGCAACGTCTGGCAATCAGTCGGTCGGCCCTCTCGCCAGCAATTCAACCTTCACGCTTGATTGCAGCGGCGCCGGGGGCACTGTGCAGAAGAATGTTTCGGTTACCGTGGCCGCGCCGCCGCCTGCGCCGACCCTCGATTTGACAGCAAGTCCGACTTCCGTCAGCGACGGCGGCATGGCGACACTCACCTGGGCGACTGCCAACTCGACCAGCTGCACCGCCTCGGATGCGTGGACCGGCAGCAAGCCGACATCGGGCAGCGAGTCCGACGGCCCAATTCACGGGGCTGCTAACTACACGCTCACCTGCACCGGCACTGGCGGCAACGTTGTCCGCACAGTGAGAGTGCAAGCTGCAAGCGCGAGCGATGCAGCTGCTGCTGACTCGGGTGGCGGATCATTTGATCTTCTGGCGCTCGTGACGCTCGCAACCTGCTTGCTTGTGCGGTACGCAGGCGTTGTACTGAGAGCCCCCCGCGCCGATCGGGGTTTGGCGCGCAGCGCCGCCGGGGATCTACGGATGATTACGCTGGTTGCAATGGCATTCCTCGGCTTGAGCGCCGGCGCCAACAAGGCGCATGCCGGCACCGATCTTGTCACCGTGACGCTGTCGAGCGAGGGCAGCGGCGCCCAGACCAGCGTGCCGGTTACGTTCGGACAGGTATTCAAGCCCGGAGCCTTTGCCGCTGGCTCCAGTCTTGGCGCGCGCCTTGTCGACGGCACGGTGCTGGCGGCGCAAATTGACAAGAAGGCGACCAACGCCGACGGCTCTCTGCGCCACGCCATCGTGACCTTGCGCCTGCCGAGCATTGCAGCCGGCGCCAGCCAAACCGTGCAGCTGTCGGCAGAGCCGTCGGGCTCGCAGGCTGCGGCGGTTTCCTTGAGCCAGTTGCTCGCAACGAATTACGACGCGACCGTGACACTCACGGTCGGCGGCACCGACTATGTCGCGTCGGCGCGCAACTTGCTGCAGGCGGGCCCGACCATCCAGTGGCTGAGCGGGCCGCTGGTTTCAGAATGGATCGTCGGCGGTCCGATCAAGACTGCTGCTGGGGCTGCGCATCCGCATCTGGCCGCCTATTTTCATGTGCGCGCATATGCTGGCATGGACGTCGTGCGCACCGACGTGGTGATTGAGAACAACTGGTCGTTCCAGACTGCTCCTGGCCCATTCACCTATGCGTACACGATCAAGGTAGGCGGAGCCACTGTTGCCCAGTCTGCTAGCCTCACACACTACAGCCATGCGCGCTGGCACCAGCAATTCTGGTGGGGCACGCAGCCGAAGATCTTTGCCGGACTCGACAATTTCTACCTTCAGGATACTTTGGCGATACCGCGCTACCGGCGCGTGACCGCGTCGGATGCCACGTTGAGCGGTCTGCGCCAAAGCGCCGCGCCGATGACCATCGGCGACATGCGTCAGGCATTCGGGGACACGGGCTACCATCCGCAAATTGGACCGATGCCGAAATGGGCGGCCCTCTTTGCAACGACCGGCGACCGGCGTGCAGAGCGCGCGACGCTCGCGAATGGCGACGCGGGCGGAACGTACTCGGTGCACTACCGGGACGAGAACACGGGCTATCCGGTGTCCATTACGGACCATCCGACAGCCTGGGCGCAGAAAGACTGCGCCTGTCTGCCGGCCTCCACCGATAATCCGAACGCCCACGACATTGCGCATCAGCCATCGATCGCATACCTGCCGTATCTGCTCACCGGAGACTATTTTTACCTCGAGGAAATGCAGTTCTGGGCCAACTACAACATGCTGTGGGCGAATCCCGACTACCGTGGCCAGGACCAAGGCTGGGTCGGTTCGCAGGTGCGCGCGATGGCCTGGGCAATGCGTGCGCTTGGTGAGGCGGCGTACGCGACGCCCGACAATCACCCGATGAAGGCTTACTTCGTCAATCACATTCAATTCAACATCGATCATCAGACGAGCCACGAGCAGGCCAGCCCCAATATTTTCGGCCTCAGCACCTCGGACAGTTACACCTGGGCCTACGATCTCGGCGGTGGCACGGAGAACGGGGAGGCCCCCTGGCAGGACGATTTCTTTACGTGGACCGTTGGTCATCTGGTTGAGCAGGGATTTACCTCGGCCACGTGGCTGCGCGATTACAAGGCGAAGTATCCGATCGACCGGCTCACGCATCCCGATTTCTGCTACGTGTTCGCCGCGATGTACACGCGCCAGTTCATGGATACCAAGGGCAGTCCGCTCTACGCGAGCTGGGCCGACGTCTACCTGAAGAATGAGGGCGCCAGCATCGTGAGCCTGCCATGCGGCGGCACGGCGATGGCGACGGCGCTCGGTATCGATCCAGGCGAGATCAACTCCTACCGTGAAGTCACGAGTTACATAGCCAATATGTATCCCGCGCTCGCCGTATCCGTCGACAGCTCGAACGCTCGTGGCCTGCAGGCGTGGGCCGTGATGGAAGGCCGCGCCCGCAAGCCGACCGAACAGACCTGGGGCGACGAGCCTGAATGGGCGATCATCCCCCGTTCAATTTCCGATTCCACTGCGCTTGTTAACCTGACCGCAGCAAGTACGACGATTGCGTCAGGGACATCGGCGACCCTGCTTTGGTCGACGTTGAACGTGACGTCGTGTACCGCGTCGGGTGGCTGGACCGGATCGAAAGCGACCTCGGGCACGGAGACAATCGGCCCGTTGAATGCCAACACGACATTTACCCTCAGTTGCTCCGGGCCCTCGGGTACAACCAGCAAGTCGGTCACAGTGACGATTTCGAGCACACCGCCATCTCCGACGCTGTCGCTGTCCGCATCACCCGCGACCGTCGCAGCCAACGGCACAACGGTACTCACCTGGTCCTCGACCAATGCGACTTCCTGCACGGCAGGCGGTGGGTGGTCCGGCAGCATGGCCACTTCTGGCAATCAGTCCGTGGGCCCGCTGACAGCAACCACCAGCTTTTCGCTGAGCTGTACTGGCTCCGGCGGCAGCGTAACGAAGTCCGTAAGTGTGACAGTGAGCGGTTCGCCGCCGCCGCCGCCAGTTGCGCCCACGGTGACGCTGTCCGCGAGTCCTGCGACGATCAACGCGAACGATACTTCGATGCTCACGTGGTCCAGTACCGACGCGTCGTCCTGTACAGGTCTCGACGGCTGGTCTGGAGCCAAGGCCACGAGCGGTAGCCAGTCGACGGGCGGACTCACGGGCACCACGACCTATACGTTGAGTTGCACGGGCGCGGGCGGCACCGCCCAGCAGAGTGCTACCGTCACGGTCAATGCGGGCAGCGGCAATCCGGGTGGTGGCACTGGAAGCACTAAGGACTCGGGCGGCGGCGCGCTTGGATTACTCAGCCTATTCGCGCTCCTGACAGTCCGTTGCGCTGGCCTGAGGATCAACAGGCGCTACACCACGCAGCCAGCGTGATGGCTGGATCGCCGGCTGCGGGTATTGGCATGGAACGGTTTTGCTCGGCGTCCGTCGCGATAGCGGCGGTCCTTCTGCTCGGCGCTTGTAGCCCGAGCGATGCCGTTTCATCAGAATCGCCGGCGCCACTGCCGACAGTCACCTTATCCGTTGCACCGGAAACGGTGCCGAGCGGCGGCGTGGCCACATTGACGTGGTCGTCCGCGAATGCGAGTACGTGCACGGCATCGGGAGCATGGTCGGGCGCCAAGTCGCCAGGCGGTAGTCAGAGCACCGGCGCGATCAGCGCCAATAGCACTTTCGTCCTGAGTTGCTCGGGCACGGGCGGGAGTGTCGATCAGAGTGCCACGGTTACGTTGTCAGCGGCACCGCCACCCACGCCAACCGTTAACCTGAGCGCCAGCCCGGCATCGATCAACTCGAATGGCACTTCCGTTCTCACGTGGACCAGTGCGAATGCGACCTCGTGCACGGCCGCTGGTGGATGGGCAGGATCAAGACCGACTGCCGGCAGCCAGCAGGTGGGTCCGTTGACGGCCACCACGACATTTACACTCACGTGCACTGGCGGCGGTGGCAGCGCACAGGGCAGCGTGCAGGTGACTGTCGGACAGCTTGGTTCTGGCAGTGGCATCAGCGGAACGGTGGACAGCAGCTTGATAGACGCTGCGGGAGACAACCGTGTCTACATCTTCGCGGGCAGCGTGACTCCCGACGACGACGATGGTGACGCGGGCGATCCTCTTTACCAGGTACCCGTTTATCAGATTGAGAACAGCTGTAGTTTTGGCTACCAGCTTGGCGGCCTCGCACCAGGCACCTACACAATCGCATTCACCAGCCAGGCGCAAAATGATCGCCCGAACCTGAACGACAGTCTGACATTCGTTGGGACCGCAACAGTGGCCGTTTCCACCGGTATCGCAGTACAAGACGTGCGTCCCGCAACTGTTTTGCGAGTTGGCCCGGGAAGACAGTTCTCCACTGTGCAGGCTGCCGCCGCCGTTGCCGGCGATGGCTCCGTCATAGAAATCGATCCGGGCGAATACGATGACGACATCGTCGTGTGGCGCGCCAGTCATCTGACAGTCCGCGGCGCAGGTGGTGGCAGGGCGCACATCCACGGAACGGCGGTAATCCCCTTTGTTTCGGGCGACGATCGACGTAACGGCAAGGGCCTATGGGTGATTCAGGGGAGCGCAATGCGTGTCGAGAACATGGAGTTCTCTGGCGCCAAAGTGACGGACGGAAATGGCGCCGGCATTCGCAATGAGGGCAACAATCTCACGGTCTGCAACGGCTATTTCCACGACGACGAGAATGGGTTTCTCGGCGGCGCCTACGGCACGCTCCTGATCGAATACTCGGAATTTGCCAACAACGGAGCCGGCGACGGGCAAACCCACAACGTCTACGTGGATGGGGGGTCCTCGCCTGGCGATCAGCTCATCTTTCGGCACAACTATTCCCATCACGCGCGCGTCGGCCATACGTTGAAGACGCGGGCGCGCGAAAACCACATTCTTTACAACAGGATCATGGACGAAGCTGATGGCACTTCGAGCTACACGATCGACGTGCCGGAGGGCGGCCTGACCTTTGTGGTCGGCAACCTGTTGCAGCAGGGCCCGGCGACGGAAAACTCGACAATTATGTCTTACGGGGCGGAGGGGCTGACAAGCGGCCGTGCGCAGCGTCTATATGTTGTCAACAACACTTTCGTCAACGACCGTGGTTCAGGTACATTCGTCAGCACGGCGTCCGGGACCGAGTCCGTGCGTCTCATCAATAACTTGTTTCTCGGTGGCGGCACGTTAAGTTCGGGAGCTGTGCCGCAGTCGACTACCAATTTGGCTGGTAGCCTGTCCCTGCTCGTCGGGGCGAGCACATTCGACTATCGGCTGGCGCCGACGGCTACGGCCGCCATCGACGCAGGAACCGCGCCAGGGTCGGCCGATGGTGTCGATCTGACGCCCGCATTTGAGTACGTGCACCCTGCACGGCGTGAAGCGCGCTTGGCGCGCGGCACGATAGACATCGGCGCCTACGAAAAAGCGCCCTGATCGCCACCTGTAGCGAACGACCCGCGGGTGGCATTCTGCCGACTCGTTGTGGGTTGTGCTCGATGCAACTTGATTCGGGTGCCCGCAACAGGGAGTTCCCGGATCTTTGTTTGGCGTATTCAGGAAGCGATGCTTAACGTATTCATCACAATCGACACCGAGATCTGGTGCGACGACTGGGCCAACGTCG
>JBGPLJ010000213.1:0-6515 GCA_041486385.1 Steroidobacteraceae bacterium | reverse complement strand
CCTGCGCAATGCGGGTGAAGTCGAGATCGCGCTGCGCATGCGCGAGTGCCGTCTCGCACGCCGCGAGAATGTCGGGCGCAAAGCGAGAGAGCTCCGCGATGAAGCGTTGTGCCTGGAAGACGAACATGCCGCTGTTCCAGTAGTACTGACCGGAGGCGAGAAATTCCGCGGCGCGCGCGGCGTCGGGCTTCTCGACGAACTGCGCAACGTCGTAAACAGGGCCTTTGCCCTCTTTGCGCTTGATGTACCCGTAGCCTGTCTCGGGACTCGTCGGCACGACGCCGAACGTCACGAGCTTGCCGCGCTTCGCAGCCGCGACCGCATGCGCAACCGCCGCATGAAACGCCTGCACATCCTTGATGACGTGATCGGCGGGCAGGATCATGAGGACAGGATCCGCGTGACTCGACGCCCCCGCGCCATGTTTGACGGCCAGGAGCGCCGCAAGCGCGACCGCAGGCGCAGTGTTGCGACCGATGGGTTCGAGGATGGTCGCCGCCGGAGTTATGTTGATCTGTCGTGCCTGCTCGGCCACCATGAAGCGATGCGCTTCATTGCAAACGATGAGCGGCGCGCCCACGTCGGCCATGCCGCGCACGCGCAGCAGCGTTTCCTGAAGCATCGAGCGTTCGGTGACCAGCGGCAGCAGCTGCTTCGGATGCAGCTCGCGGGAGAGAGGCCAGAGCCTTGAACCTGAGCCACCAGAAAGTACTATTGGGATGAGCATGGTTTCTTCTGTGGGGTCAATTAGTCGACTGGGAGCGCCGTGCCGCGCCCCATCGCATAGTAGGTGAACCCCAGGCGCGCGAGGTACGTCGGATCGTAGAGATTGCGCCCGTCGAAGATGACCGGCGTGCTGAGCTCTTTCTTGACGCGGTCGAAGTCGGGGCTCCTGAATTCCTTCCACTCCGTGACGATGACGAGCGCGTCGGCACCGAGCAGCGTGTCCTCCACGCTCTGACACAGCACCACATCCGGTCGATCGCCGTAGATCTTCTGCGCCTCCGTCAGCGCAACGGGATCGAACGCGCGCACGATCGCGCCCGCCCGCAGCAGGGCCGCGATCAGGTTGCGGCTCGGCGCCTCGCGCATGTCGTCGGTGTTCGGCTTGAAGGCAAGGCCCCAGAGCGCGATCACCTTGCCGGCGAGCTTGCCCTCGAAATGGCGGTCGATCTTCTTGTAGAGCGAATCCTTCTGGCGGCGATTGACCTCTTCGACGGCGTTCAGAATGCGCGCCTCGTATTCGTGCGCATGCGCCGAACGCACGAGGGCCTGCACGTCCTTCGGGAAGCACGAGCCGCCATAACCGCAGCCGGGATAGATGAAGCCGTAGCCGATGCGGGGGTCTGACCCTATGCCGACGCGCACCTTCTCAATGTCCGCGCCCACGCGCTCGGCGATATTCGCGAGCTCGTTCATGAAGGAGATCTTGGTCGCGAGCATCGCATTCGCCGCGTACTTGGTGAGCTCGGCGGAACGGATGTCCATCACGATGAGACGATCGTGATTGCGAATGAAGGGCTCGTAGAGCGCGCGCAACAGCTCGGTCGTGCGCGGATTGTCCGTGCCCACGATGATGCGATCGGGCTTCATGAAGTCGTCGATCGCCGCGCCTTCCTTCAGGAATTCGGGATTGGAGACGACGTCGAATTCGACTGATGCGCCGCGCGCCGCCAGTGCCGCCGTGACAGCCGCACGCGCCTTGTCGGCGGTGCCCACGGGCACGGTCGACTTCGTCATCACCACACGGTAGTCGCCCATGTGCTCGCCGATGGTCGTCGCCACCTGCAGCACATAGGTGAGATCGGCGGAGCCGTCTTCACCCGGCGGCGTGCCCACGGCAATGATCTGGAAAACGCCGTGCGCCACGCCTTCCGCTGCGTCCGTCGTGAAACTGATGCGCCCGGCGGCCGCATTCTTGCGGATGAGAGCCTCGAGTCCCGGCTCGTGAATCGGCACCTCGCCCTGCTTCAAGCGCTCGACTTTGCCGGTATCGACATCGACGCACACGACGTGATTGCCGGCTTCCGCCAGGCAAGCGCCCGTCACGAGCCCGACATAGCCTGAGCCGAAGATCGTGATTTTCATGTAATTGGCTGATTCTTCTTGAGAAAAAGCGGTCAGGACTCTAGCCAACGGCTGCGCGAAAGTAAAGCAAGTTGGTACCGAATCTCAAGCTGCCCTTAGCGCGGCCGATACCGATGTCAGACCGCGCTTTAGTGAGGCGGCCGCTGAGGATCACATCGGCCAAGGTCAGCATATACATGAAGGCCGTGAAGGCGGTTGATAGCGCAGGGACGGTTGATGAACTGCGGGCAGACCTCGCGGCGAGGGCCGCGGAGAATCAACGTCTGCGCAGCGAGCTAAGCCTGCGAAACAACGCCCTCGATTCCGCCAGCAGCCTCTTTCTGATCGTCGACGCGCGCGCGCCGAACCACCCGATCGTCTATGCCAATCGCGCGCTCGCCCAGGCCCACGGCTATGAGCCCGCGGAGCTCATTGGTCAGAGCGTGCGGATCCTGAACATCTCCAACGGATCACCCGAAGAAGCGGCGGAAAGGCGCGTCGCGATGCGCGCGGGCCGCAGCGTCCGCATGGAATCGGATGTCTTGCGCACGGACGGCACGACGTTTCGCGTCGGCATACACATGACGCCGATCCTCGGCGCCGACGGCCGCATCTCACACACCGTCAGCGTCGGAGCCGATATTACCGCTCGCGTTGAAGCGGAGCGGCGCAAGACCGAGCTGCAACAACGCCTGCACGACGAGATGAAGGAACGCGAGCGCCTCTCGGTCGAGCTGCAGCTCGCGCAAAAGCTCGAATCCGTGGGCCGGCTCGCGGCCGGCGTCGCCCATGAGATCAACACGCCCATCCAGTATGTCGGGGACAGCGTGCACTTCCTGCGTTCAGCCATGGAAGACATTCAGCGCGTGTTGGTCGCGTATCAGGACGCCGCGCAGGCCCTTCTCGCCGATCCGGCGGCGAGCGCGGCCCTCGCGCCCGCGCAGGCCGCGGCTGCGGCAGCCGATCTCGAGTTCCTCAATGCCGAAATACCGAAGGCGTTCGAGCGCACCCTGAGCGGCGTCGACCGCGTCGCCGGCATTGTTCGGGCGATGAAGGAATTCGCGCACCCTGACGCGACTCAACACGGTCCGGCGGACCTTAACCACGCTCTCGAAACGACACTGACCGTCGCGCGCAACGAGTACAAGTATTCGGCGACGGTCGAGACGCAATTCGGCGAACTGCCGCAGGTCCTGTGCAACGTGGGCGAGCTCAATCAGGTGTTTCTCAACCTGATCGTGAACGCCGCGCATGCGATTCAGGAATCCGGGAAGGACTCGTCCTCCGGCCGTATCACCGTGACCACCGCGGTCGCGGGCGAGAACGTTCACATCACAATCGCTGACAACGGTCGGGGCATCCCGCCCGAAGTCATCGAGAAGATCTATGACCCGTTCTTCACGACCAAGGAGGTCGGCAAGGGCACCGGGCAGGGACTTGCGATCGCCCGGTCGATCGTGGTCGACAAACATGGCGGCGACATCGGCGTCAAGAGCCGCGTCGGCGAAGGCGCCGCGTTCACGATCACGCTGCCGATCGCCGGGCGCCCAGCGCCGGCCGGCAAATGAAACGCATCCTGTTCGTGGACGACGAGGCGCAGGCGCGCGACAGCATGCGCGCGCGGCTGCACTCGCATCGCGCGGACTGGGACATGCAGTTCGTCGAGAGCGGGGCCGTCGCCATCGCCGCGATGGAAGCCAAGCCCTACGACGTGATCGTAACGGAGCTCGCGATGCCGCAGATGACCGGCACGCAGCTCCTTACCGTCATGCGTGCACGCTGGCCAAGCGCCGTGCGTGTCGTCCTCACCGGCGATCCGAGCGGCGAGCACGCTCTGCAATTGGTGCCGCTCGCGCATCGATTCCTCAGCAAGCCGTGTGACGTGCAACAGCTGGAGAATGCGATCACGCGCTGCTTTCGGCTGCAGGCGCTTCTGGAACAGCCGGCGTTGCACGCGACCGTCGGACGCATCGAGCGCCTGCCCGCCGTGCCGCGCACTTACGCGCGTCTGCAGGCGGCATTGGCAAACCCGGACGTCACGCCCCGGACGATCGCGCCCATCGTCGGCTCCGATCCCGTGATCGCCGCCAAGGTCCTGCAGGTCGTCAATTCCGCCTTCTTCCGCCTGGCGCGGAAAATCAGCCGGATCGAAGATGCCATCAACTATCTCGGGTTCGCTTCGATTCGCAGCCTGGTGCTGTCCGTGGAAATCTTCGCGAAATGGCCGGCGCAGGCCAAGACCGCGAAGCTTCAGCCCGAGGAGCTGCAGGCTCACGTGCAGCGCGTGACCGCCGCGGCCCGCGCACTGACCGCGGGCACCGCGCTCGTGGACGACGTCACGCTGGCGGCGCTCATGCACGATATCGGTTACTGGGTGATCATGCAGGAGTACCCGGACAAGATCGACGCGCTGTTCGAAATGGCCCGGCAGGAGCACATCCCCCTTTACGAGGCGGAGAGCCGCATCATCGGTTCGTCGCACGCCGCAATCGGCGCGTACCTGCTGGGCCTCTGGGGCCTGCCGTTCAACGTGATCGAAGCGGTTGCACATCACCACACACCGACCGTCGTTGCACCGGGCACTTTCGACGTACTCGCGGCTCTCGCGGTCGCCTGTGCGCTGGCGCGAGAGGCGGCGCCCCAATCGCCGCTGTACGCCGATACCGAGCCCACGCAGGTCGACGCCGCCTACTGGGATGCGCTCGGGGCACCATTCGACTGGGCCGAGGCCAAACGTCGCGTTCACTCTGCGCTTCAGGAGCACGAATCCTCATGACGACCCAGAACCTGCCACGCATCCTGTGTGTCGACGACGAGCCGAACGTCGTCGATGGCCTGAAGCTGCACTTGAGGAAGATGTATGAAGTGCACACGGCATTGAGCGGGCGCGAGGCGCTCAAGAAGCTCGAGGAAATCGAAGACATCGCGGTCATCGTGTCCGACATGCGCATGCCGGAGATGGACGGTGCGACGTTGCTCCATCGGGTTGTGGAAGCTTATCCGGACATCACCCGGATACTGCTCACCGGCGAGACCGGGCGCGACGCCGCCGTGCTCGCGATCAACGAAGGGCAGATCTTTCGATTCCTGAGCAAGCCCTGCCCGCCCGACAAGCTCAAAGCGACGATCGCGGCGGCGGTTGGACAGCATCAGCTGGTCAGTGCCGAACGGGTTCTGCTGCAGCAGACGCTCATCGGTTGCGTCAAGGCGTTGATCGACGCGCTCGCGATGACCAATCCGGTCGCATTCGGACGTGCGAGCCGCGTCAAGCGCCTCGCCATGGAGTTTGCCGACGGGCTCGGCCACAAAGGATTCTGGCAGCTCGAAGCGGCAGCCCTGCTCTCACAACTTGGCTATCTTTCACTGCCGGTTGAGCTCGTGGAAAAACTCTACTACGGCGAGCACCTCACACCCGAGGAGCGAGCGCTGGCGGGCGGCGTGCCGCAGGTCGCGCGTCAGCTCCTTGGGCACATACCGCGCCTCGAGCCGGTTCTGGAGATTCTCGAAGCGACGAACACCAAGGACGAGGCCCAGCTACCGCGTGCCGACGGGCCCGTCGGCGCCGGCGCGCGCATTCTTTCGCTGGTCCTCGAATACGACGGGCTCGTGACCGCGGGCAGCAGCGTCGACGTCGCGATGCAATCGCTGCGCTCCCACAAAGGGCGTTTCGGTGAGCAATTGCTGACCCAATTCGCACAGCACGTCGGTGCCATTTCCGGCGGCACTGAATCGCGGGAGCTCCCGTTGCGTCACGTTCATCCGGGCATGGTTCTCTTGCAGGAATTGCGCACCCACGGCGGAACCCTGCTCGTGCCGCGCGGCTTCGAGGTCACCGAGGCATTTCTCGTACGGATGAAGAACTTCGGACCCGGGATCCTCGCCGAGAAGGTCAAGGTATCGGCTCCAATACACCGACGGACCGCCTCAGCCTGATTCGCGACCACAGGCACCTCCCCATCTATTCCCTCTCCCCTTTTAAGGGGAGAGGGTTAGGGTGAGGGGTTTCTAGCCGCCGCCAACGCGGCAGTCACGTTGCCGATCCGCGGCCCTTCTCGACATAGTCCCGAAGGGCCTTATTGACTGACTCGGAATCGGGAAACAGTTTGTGCAAATCGGGGTCGATCAGCACCCAGTTGGTTCCTTCCGTTCGATAGCGTTCAGCGTACTTGCCGCGCACGCCTGACTCGATAATTTCTGGAGGGTACTCGGGCCGTAGCTCGTCGTCTTTAGTGCTCATAGACAGTGCGCTCACTACGCGTCATCGGCCTGGCTGAGATTATTCGGATTCTAGCACCGCGGTCCGTGAACGCGACCGCCAGGTACCGTTGGCCCTCGGTTTGACCAAATATCACGAAGCGCTCCTCGTACCTCGAATGATCTGGATCGGGTACCGTCGAAGAGCGGTCATCGGCGAACACTTCGCGCGCTTCCGCAAACGACACGCCATG
>JBGPLJ010000212.1:0-6558 GCA_041486385.1 Steroidobacteraceae bacterium | reverse complement strand
GTCGCGAAGAAACGGCGGCGATCGCCGCGCGCAACGCTGAGGCGACGCTGCTCGCCGGCTTCACATCGACGCGCAATGTTGGAACCTATGTCGCATGGACGGATCGCGATCTGCGTGACGCCATCAACAGCGGCAAGGTCGCAGGTCCACGCGTACAGATCTGCGGTTACTACCTCACCATTGCGCATGGCGGTGGCGACCTCTACGTGCCGGATTTCAAGGAACCGGCGGATGCGGCCCGCTTTCACGCGGGCGTTGCGCACGGGCCGGAGGAATTCCGTCGCAAAGCCCAGGCAGCGATCGACGGCGGTGCCGATGAGCTCAAGGTAATCGCGTCAGGCGCCGTACTCGCATTCGGTGGCGTTCCGGGCGCGCCGGAAATGACCCAGGACGAAATCGCCGCCGTTGTCGAGGTCGCGCACGCGGCGGGCAAGAAGGTAGCGGCACACGCGCACGGCGCCGAGTCGATCAAGGAAGCGATTCTCGCGGGCGTCGATACCGTCGAGCATGCCTCCTATGTAAACGATGAGGACATCAAGCTTGCACTCGAACATCACGTCGCCCTCTCGATGGATGTCTACAACGGCGATTACATCGAACGGGAAGGTCGCCGCATGCGCTGGCCGGAAGAATTCCTGCGCAAGAATATCGAGACGACGGAGGTCCAGCGACAAGGATTCACCAAAGCCCACGCGGCCGGCGTCGCGATCGTCTTTGGGACCGATGCGGCCGTGTACCCGCACGGACTGAACGCGCGCCAGTTTCCAATCATGGTCGCGCGCGGCATGACACCGATGGAAGCCATTCAGGCTGCGACGTCGGTGGCCGCACGCTACATGGGCTGGGGCGACCGTGTTGGCCAGGTGACACCCGGTCATTTCGGCGACCTGATCGCGGTCAAGGGCGACCCACTTAGGGACATCACGCGCCTGCAGGACGTTGCGGTCGTCGTGAAGGGCGGACTCGCGTTCAAGCTTCCTGCCCACTGACCTCGGCACATGACCAACCGGAGCGCGTCGTCGGCGGTGAGGAACTCATGATCGACGCGCCCGCGCCCGCGCTCAAGTTTCAAGCGGCTTCGGTTCGCTTCCGCATTCTGGGATTGTTGACCGTCCTCAGCTTCGTCAACTATCTGCTGCGCAATAACCTCTCGGTCGCGCAGCCGAGCATTCAGAACGAATTCCATTTCACCAATACCGAATTTGGCTGGATCCTGTTCGGATTCAACATTGCCTACACCGCTTTTCAGGTTCCGGGCGGACTCTTCGGCGAGTGGCTTGGGCCGCGGCGCTCCTTGACGATCATTGCCATCGCCTGGGGCGTGCTGACGGTACTCACCGGCCTCGCGCCCGGCTTACTGTGGTCCTCGGCGAGCGCCGCATTGTGGGGACTGACTCTTGTTCGATTTCTGCTGGGCGTTGCCAACGCGCCGTTGTTTCCAATCATCGCGGCAACCTTCGCGAACTGGTTTCCCGTGGCGAACTGGGCGTTTCCGAATGCCGTGACGAACGCTGGTCTGACACTTGCCCAGGCCGCGCTCGGTCCGGTCGTGACCACGCTGATCGTCTACTTCGGCTGGCGCGCCTCCTTTTATATTCTGGCGCCAGTCGGGTTCGTGATCGGCGCCTGGTGGTGGTGGTACAGCAGGGACACGCCGCGGGAACACCGTTCGGTAACGCCCGCTGAGTTGCAGGTGATTGAAACGGGGCGCAAGCCGTCCCACTCAAATGCCGCTGCGGCCGGCGCCACACTCAAAGTGATGCTTGAGCGCGATGTCCTGCTGCTCGCCGCCAGTTACTTCTGCATGAACGTCGTGTTCTACATGTTTGCCCAATGGCTCTTCGCTTACCTGGTTGAGGAGCGAGGCTTCGCTGTGCTGACGAGCGGTTGGCTCTATGCGTTGCCCTTCGCCACAGGTGCGGTCATGGCGATTGTTGGCGGCGCAGTCTGTGACGTCCTGTGTCGGCGGATCGGCCCCCGTTGGGGATGCCGCCTGCCGGGCGCCGTTGGCATGGTCCTGGTCGCACTGCTGTTGCTCGCGGGCGTGCGCGCGGCGAATCCGTATTTCGCCGTTGCCTTGCTCTCCCTGTGTTTTGCATTTACACAGTTTGCGGACAGCTCCTATTGGCAGGCGACCATCTTTGTCGCCGGGCCGCGCACAGCGGCTGCGAGCGGCGTGCTGAATACCGGTGGCAATCTCCCGGGCCTGCTCGCCCCGCTCGTCGGTTACGTCATCGATCATTTCGGCTGGCTGCCGGCCTTTCTGAGCGGCACCCTCTTCGCGCTTATCGGTGCCGCACTGTGGCTGTTCGTTCGAGTCGAACCGCAATCGCATGGCCAATCACAGGGAGTCGCTGCATGAGAGGTCGCTGGATCCCCGCATTTTCTTGCGCGCTTGTCGTCAGTGCGGTCGCTGCCGTTGCCATCGGCGCGAGCGAACCGGTCAAGCCGCGCGCTCGCGATCTCGGCGTACCGTTTCCCGGCAGTCCCGGCACACTCAACGCGATCACTGATGTTGCGGGCGTTGAAGTCGGTGAACTCACGCTGATCTCCGGCAGCGGTGCGCTCAAAGTCGGGACAGGGCCGGTGCGCACCGGCGTTACCGCGATCCTGCCGCGCGGCAAGAACGCGCCGCTCGATCCGGTGTTCGCGGGCTGGTCCACGCTGAATGGCAACGGCGAAATGACCGGTACGACCTGGGTGGATGACTCGGGTCTTCTCTGGGGACCCGTCATGATCACCAACACCGACAGTGTTGGCATTGTTCGCGACGCTGTCATCGCCTGGGGCCAGTCGCACTACAAGGTCGACTTGGGCGATCGCTGGGAATTGCCGGTGGTCGCCGAGACATCGGACGACTGGTTGAACGACATGGGCGGCTTTCATGTGCAGGCGGAGCACGCGTTTGCCGCTCTCGACCGGGCCGCCGGCGGGCCGGTGCCTGAAGGCAGCGTCGGCGGCGGCACGGGCATGATCTGCTATCAGTTCAAATGCGGCACGGGGACGTCCTCGCGGCGCATTCGCGATCCGTCCGCCGCATACACGCTGGGCGTTCTCGTGCAGGCGAACTTCGGCAGCCGCTATCAATTGACGGTGGCCGGCGTCCCGATTGGCAGGGAAATCACTGATCATCCGGCCTACGAAGATATCGCCAGCCGGCACTTGAGCGGCGATCATGGATCGATCATTGTCGTGATCGCGACCGACGCACCGCTGCTGCCACATCAATTGAAGCGGCTTGCGCGCCGCGCGGCCCTCGGGATGGCGCGCACCGGGGCGATGGCGAGCGACGCCTCGGGCGACATCTTCATTGCGTTCTCGACCGCAAACTCCGGGAGTGGATCGCCTGACGGCCTGCCGTCGATTAGAATGCTACCCAACGAGCGGCTCACTCCATTGTTCGAGGCGACGGCAGAAGCGACCGAAGAAGCGATCATCAATGCCCTGGTTGCGGCCGAGACCATGACTGGAGCGAATGATCGGCGTGCGGTCGCACTGCCCCACGATCGGTTGATCGAGCTGCTTGGACAGTACCATCGTCTGAATTCGGACAAAGCCGCGCCCAAAGGCGCACCCGCCCGCTGAAAAGCGCCGGGATTATCGAAAGTTATCCGGGAATCATCATGGCAACAGAACTTGCCGGCTCTGGAGGGCGTTCGACCCTTGCGCCGTTGAGCGAGAGCGGTACGGAGCGATCGGCTCTAGGCAGCGTCGTTTCCGACCTCGAGCGGACGCGCCAACCTTTCGCGCACGCGCGCACTCTACCGGGCGCCGTGTATACGTCCGAGGAAATCCTTCGTCGCGAGCAGCGCGGCCTCATGGCGCATCACTGGCTCTGCGTCGGACGCGAAGCGGACCTCCAGGCGGCCGGCGACTACTTCCTGAAGGAGATCGCCGGCGACTCGATCATTGTGGTACGCGGGAGCGACAACCAAATACGCGCCTTCTATAACGTTTGCCGCCATCGCGGCTCAAGACTCCTCGACGCGCCTCGTGGGCGCGGACTCGCGCGCGTGCTCTGCCCCTATCACTCCTGGAGCTACAACCTCGACGGCACGCTGCACACGGCTCCGCAAATGGGCGAAAACTTCCGCAAGGCGGAGTCCACGCTCGTGCCCGTGCGTCTCGGCGTCCATCTCGGATTCATCTTCCTGAATCTCGATGACACGGCGGAGCCACTCGAGCGCCATTTCGCCGATCTGCCCGATCTCACGCGCTTTCGCATGGGCGAGCTGCACTGTGGCAAGCGCATCGAATACGACGTCAAGGCGAACTGGAAACTCATCTGCGAGAACTACAGCGAGTGCTACCACTGCGCCGCGAATCATCCGCAGCTCGTTCGCATCAGCGAACACATTGCCCGTGGCGAGCGCGAGCAGGAAATCGGCACGTGTTACAACGGCGGTCCGATGCGCATGCGGGACGGCATCGAAACGATGTCGATGAGCGGCAAGACGGCGCTGCCGACGATCCCGGGCCTCACGCACGACGATCGCCGCTACGTTCACTATTACGTCATCTATCCGAACATGCTCTTGAGTCCCCATCCCGACTACGTGCTCACCCACACCGCCTGGCCGATTGCGCCCGATCGCACCCACGTCGTGTGTGAGTGGCTGTTCACCGAAGTGGCCGTGCGGCAAAAGGACTTCGAGCCACGCGACGTCGTCGAATTCTGGGACGTGACCAACCGCCAGGACTGGGCGCTGTGCGAGCGAGCGCAAGCCGGAATCGCATCGCGCGGCTTTCGCCAGGGACCCTATCAGCCCACTGAAGACTGCGTGCACACATTCGATCGCTGGTACGCCGACCGGCTCGCGCCGCTCCTCTAGCGCCATGACTCGCCATGACGTCATCGTGATCGGCGCCGGTCACAACGGGTTAACCAGTGCCGCCTATCTCGCGCGCGCCGGGCTGCAAGTGCTCGTGCTCGAGCGCAATCCATACATCGGCGGCGCGTCGGTCAGCCGTTCGCTGCACGCAGGCTTCATGTACTCGAATTGCTCCTACGTTTGCAGCCTCCTGCGCCCGGAAATCTATCGCAGCCTCGATCTCGCGCGCCACGGACTGCAGGTCGTGCCGTACGGCGGCGGTGGCACATTCACACGCGACGGGGACTTCATCGGCGGCTATCAGGACAAGGACGTCAGACGTCGCGAATTCGCGCGCTTCAACGCGCGGGATGCGGACGCGTATCTGCGTTACGGGCGCGACACCATGCGCCAATGCCGGCTCATCCGGCAGCTCCTGATGCGCACGCCGCCGGATCCCACCTCGATCAAGCTGCGCGATCTGCGCGAGATGCTGCAACTCGGCAAGGAATTCGCAAAGCTCGGCGAAGCGGCGATCTACGACACGATCCGCTTTCACACGATGAGCATTGCGGACTATCTCAACGAGTACTTCGAATCGCCGGTCATCAAGGCGCAGCTTGCGGGCAGCGGCATCATCGGCACCGCGCTCGGTGTGCAGTCACCGGGCACCGCGTACGTGCTGCTGCATCACTACATGGGCGATGTCGACGGGCAGATGGGCGCCTGGGGCTTTGCGCGCGGCGGCATGGGCGCCGTGTCGAATGCCATCGCTGGCGCGCTCAAGGCGCATGGCGGAGAGATCAAAGTCGATGCGCCGGTCGAGCGCATCATCGTGCGCCGTGGACGCGCCGTCGGTGTTGCGCTCGCCAATGGCGACGAGCATCACGCTGAGATCGTCGTCTCGAATCTTGATCCGAAGCGCACGTTCCTGAAACTCTTCGACCCCGCCGATCTCGACGCGGATCTCGTCAAGCGCGCGCGCGACTTCAAGATTCGCGGCTCGTCGGGCAAATTGAACATCTCACTCGACGGCCTTCCCGACTTCCCGGCGATGGGCAAGGGCAATCCCCTGCACGCGGGCGATCTGCATTTCCTGGATTCTCTGGAGCGCTATGAGCGCGCATATGATGACTGGAAGAGCGGCACGTGGTCGAAGGATCCGTACCTCGACCTCCTCATTCCCTCGCTCACGGATCCGACCATGGCGCCGCCCGGCAAGCACGAGATGTCCGTGTTCGTGCAGTACGTGCCGGTCAAGGTCAACGGCCGCGATTGGACGGACGCGGACCGTGACGCGTTTCGCGAGACCGTGTTCGATCAGATCGCGCGCTACAGCCCGAACTTCCGCTCGCTGGTGCTGCATGCCGAGGTGCGCACGCCACGCGAGCTCGAAGATGAAGTTGGCCTCACCGAAGGCAATATCTTTCAGGGCGAGCTCACGTTCGATCAGCTGCTCTTCAATCGTCCATTCCCGGGCTTCGCCCAGTATCGGGGTCCGGTCCGCGGCATGTATATGTGCGGGTCCGGCACGCATCCGGGCGGCGGTGTGATGGGCGCGCCGGGTGCCAATGCCGCTCGCGAAATTCTCATGGACTTGAAGCGCACAGCGACTGTGCCCGTCGGGTGGAGCGATGACTGAGCAGAAGCGCATCCTCATCATCGGTGGTGGGCACAACGGACTCGTGTGCGCCGCGTATCTTGCGCGCGCCGGCCGCAAGGTACTGCTGCTCGAAGCAGCGCCGCG
>JBGPLJ010000211.1:0-6572 GCA_041486385.1 Steroidobacteraceae bacterium | reverse complement strand
CGTGGTGCGCGTAGTAGCGCATCAGATGCCAAAGTATCGGGCGATGCCCGATCTGCACCAGCGGTTTTGGGATCGTGTCGGAATGCTCGCGCAGTCGCGTGCCGAGACCGCCACAGAACAATACGACTTTCATCAGCAAACCTCCCGGCGCGTTGACAATGAGCGCCTCGAATTCATGCGCCGCTCAGTCGCTGCAGCGCCCGAGCAATCCGGCCTCTTCAAGCGCCTGCGCCGCTTGCGCAATGAGCGTGAGATCGAGACCCGACTTGATTGCCACCTGCAGCAGATCCTGCGTGCCATCGGACTGATTGAGCACCCAGAGCAGCGCATGCTCGAACTCGCTCGGATTGCGCCCGGTGATGTTCTGGTACAGCCCACGAGCTCCGAGCCGAGGCTCGCATTTGGGCGACAGATTCAGGAAACGCGCATTCAGCTCGAGCGCCACGCAGATCGCCTCGCAGGCCTGAAGCGATCGCTCGAGGGCCTGCGGCGATATGAAATCAAGATTGTCCGCGGACGTGTGGTACTCGGGATACTGGCCGTTCGGCGTGCGTGTCAGCCGGCCGACCGGCAAGTTGAAGCCCGGCGAACAGAATTGACGCTCATCGTAGCCGTAAGGTGAAAAATCCACGCAGCGCCCTCCGTGCGAACGCGTGATGACATATTCGATGACCCGGTCCACTTCGGCATTTCCCCGCCGGCTCCTCTTATATACGAGTCCGCCCCGATCCCCGAGCGAGGCCAGAATGAGGCCGTGCCGGATGCGGTCGACATGCGACTCATGCAATGCGAGCCAGGTGATTGAGCCAATGGTGGTGGGGCCAAATATGAAACGGTAGGTCAACCGGCGCGGGCGCCTGGCGACACTTTCTGCGAGCAGCGTCGCCACGGCAAGCGCCGACAGGTTGTCGTTGCACAATGACGGATGACAGGTGTGCGAATAGACGACAACCTCGGCCGGACTTTGCCCCGGCAGGATCAATTCGGCGAAGGTGAGGCTTCCTGGCTTGAGTTCAGAATCGACGCACACTTCGTACGTGTCGTCGGCCAAGCGCTCCAGAAACCTGTGCGTTACGCAGAATCCCCAGGTGTCCCGGTAGTAGGCGGTTCGATAGGGAATCCAATCGGGATTGTCCGGCAGCGAATGCAGGTGGGGACGCAGCTCCGCCAGCGTCATGTGCCGCCGCACCGGCCGTGAGTAGTTGATGACGTGCAGATTGCACTTCTTGAAATCGACAATGCGCTCGCCCGACGAATTCTTGATGTAGGCATCGCGGATGCTCCACTCATCCGGCACCTGCCAGTCGAAAACCGCCTTGCCACTCGGCACCTCGGCGATAGCTAGCGGGATTGACCGCTTGAGGATGGCAAGCGTATCGCGCACGCCCCGGCCAGTAATGCTGCGGCAGATGGGATAGAGCTCTTTGATGAGCTCATACATGCGCGCGCCGCGGTCGGTGGTGCCGGCGGATGCCTCAACAGCTGTGGTTGTCACGCACGCCGTCCCGGGGTTTCGGTCCGGACAAATGTACGACCGATGCCCTCGTAGCGTGAGAACTGCTGCGCGTCAAGCGAGCGCCGGCCGTCGACCACCAGCGGTTCCCGGCCGAGCCCGCGCAGGACCGAAGCGAGCGTCTCGAACTCCTTCCAGCGCGTCACCAGTACGACAACGTCCGCCCTTGCGACCGCCGTCTCGAGCGAATCGGCGAGCGCTACGTCCGCGAGATCCGCGTGTCCGAGCGGCCGTGCGATCGGATCGAATGCCGTTATGCGTGCACCGGCGGCGCGCAACGCCCGAATGACTGGAAATGCGGGCGATTCTCGCAAATCGTCGGTATCGGGCTTGAACGCGAGCCCGAGCACGGTGACCGGGACGCCGCGAAGTGTCGGGTAGTGCTTCTTTATCAGACGCAGCAACTCATCGGGCTGCCCGCGATTGATCTCAAGCACGCTTCTCAAGAGCGGCATCGGCAATCCCTGATCGTTGCCCTGGGCGATCAGCGCGGTAACATCCTTTGGCAGACAGCTGCCGCCAAAGCCGCAGCCGGCCTCGAGAAAACTCGCGAGCGCGGCGGTAATGGGCTTGCCCTGCGGCAATCGGCGCGTGAGGTAGCCGCTCTCGTGCACGCCGTGCATCACATCGAGAACGTCGACGTTGCCGACAGCGGCGCACAGACCCGCGATTTCATTGGAATAGGAAATGAGCGTCGCGAGCAATGCGTTCGACGTGTATTTGATCATCTCTGCGGTTGCGCAGTTTGTTTCGATACGTGGTGCCGAGGCAGGAAAGCCTTCATACAGACGTGCGAGCGTTGCGCGCGTGCGCTCATCAACGCCACCAAGCACGATGCGGTCAGGCTGCATGAAGTCCTGGACCGCGGTCCCCTCGGTGAGAAATTCCGGATTCATGCCAAGGCCGAACTGAGCGCCCGCGCGCTTGCCGGACGCACGCTCCAGACTCTCTCGCACCGGACCGTCTGTGGTACCCGGGATGACCGTGCTCTTGACCACGATCGTGTGCCACTCGCTCTTGTCGCGCAGCGCGGCGCCTATCTGTGCGGCAGCTTCCAGTACGTATTTCAGGTCGATCTTGCCCTCGTGCGCCGGCGTACCCACCGCGATGAAGGTGACTTCGGACTCGATGACCGCGCGCTTGAGATCTTTCGTCGCTGACAGCCGCCGGCCGACATTGCGCTTGAGCAATTCCGGCAGTCCGAGTTCATGAATCGGCGCTTCGGCACGGTTGATGAGATCGACCTTGCTCTGATCGATGTCGACGCACACGACGTCGTGACCGTGCTCGGCGAGGCACGCCCCGCTCACGAGGCCGACGTAACCGGTACCGATGATCGAGATTTTCACTGAGGCTCAGGCCGCCGGGGCAGTTCGATTGTGGTGATACCAGACGAGCGAGCGATAGATACCCTCATCGACCAGCACCCGCGGCGCGAAACCGAGGTGCTGCCGCGCCTTGTCAATCACCGGGCAGCGGCGATTCGGATTGTCGATGAGGTAATCCGCCTCGGCACTCTTGCCCAGCACCACTTTTCCCCGATAGCCGACGAGCTCCTGCGCTGTATCTACCACCGTTTGCGCAAGCTGTGCGACTGATATTTCCGGTCTGTCGATGCCGACGTTGTAGGCTTCGCCCGTGTGCCCGCGCACCAGCACCTTGTAGTAGCCGACGATCGCATCGGTCGCATAGCAGAAAGTGCGCATCGGGCTGCCATCCGACAGCATCACGATGTCGCGACCGGCGAGTATGTCACCCGCAAAGTCCGGAATCACGCGTCCGTCGGTGATCTTGAGGCCCGGTCCGTAATTATTGAACGGCCGCGCCATCCGCACGGGAATCTGTTCCTGTCGCGCGTAGGTCACGCACAGCGTCTCGCCGAAGCGCTTCGATTCGTCATAGCAGGCCCGCGGTCCGGTGCAGGATACATTGCCTCGATAGGTTTCCGGCGTCGGAATCGCATCGGCGGCCGGATCGCCGTAGATCTCGCTCGAAGAATAAAACAGCATGCCCGTGAGCGGCCGACCGGCGTCGCGCTCCGCAACCGCATAGTCGAGGAGATTCCGCAGGCCGTTGATGTTCGCGTCGATGCACTTGAGCGGCTGCGCGCGGTAGTACATCGGCGAAGCAATGCCGGCCGCGTGCACAATAAAATCGAAGTGACCCATGTCCCGCGGCAGCGGCAGGATCATGTCATGGCGTACGAGACGGCAACGGCCCTCAGCGGCGAGCGCCTCAAGCCACGCGGGCACGCCACGGGCGTAGTTATCGTACACCGTCACATCGATCGGACCGGCCCCAGGCCGCGTGCGGTTCCAGTGCAAGGCTCCCTGCACGAGGTAGTAGCCAAGAAAGCCGCCACCGCCCGTGATCAGAAGCCGTCCGCCGGCGATCTTCCCGAGCTCATCGCTCAAGTCCGTGCAGATGGCACCGAGATCCTCATCGAGCAATTGAGCGAGCGGCAATACAGTTCTTTTTCGCATGATCCTAAGACGCCTCAAATCACCAGTTTTCTTGCGTGAAAGGCCTCGGCGAATCCCGAAGGCGCATTGCATTCCATCCCGCGCAGCCTGAGGTGCGCGAGAAACAGGTCCTGCGTAAACCAGGGGCGGCCGTGCTGCGATGGAAAGCAGTCCCAGAGCATGGCGACCTTGCGCTCGACCTGCTCGCGCGTGAGCGGAAGGTACAGGTTTGGATGACCAAAATCGCCCTCGTATTTCGGAATTTCGTACTCGAGCACGAGGTGATTTCGAAACGTGTTCCAGGTCAGCTCCGCGAGCAGTCTGTGATCCTGATGCCGGTCATTGAGATGATGCGTGAGAATCAGGTTCGGACTGATGCGGCCCTTGACTGCCTCGAATTGATCCTTGATCGCAGCACCGTCATAGGGAAAGTAGCTCCCGCGAAATTGCGCGACTTCAACCGAGTGGCGCGCACCCGACCCATGGATGCGCTGCGCGGCGCCTTGCGTTTCAGGCGTACGCACCGCATCGCCCGAGAACACGGCCCAGTGAAAGAACGCACGTGGAAAGCGCGCCTGCAGCTCGAGCAATGATCCGCCGCAGCCGATCTCGATGTCGTCGCAGTGCGCGCCGATGCACAGGACGTTCAGTTCGGCCGTCGCGCTGAAATTGAGATTCAACATGGCGCTGGTGCGGCCGTCATCACGCCGTCCGTTTCGGGTTGGGTAGTACGGTCACCTCTGGAATTGGCACGACGAACTGACCGCCCCACTCGCTGATGTAGGCGTGCTCCTTGACGATTTCCTCGCGCAGATTCCACGGGAGAATCAGCACGTAGTCCGGCTTGGTCGCCTTGATGACGGCCGGATCGAGAATGGGAATGTGGGTACCGGGGGTGTAGCGGCCCTGCTTATGCGGACTGCGATCGACGGTGTAGTCGAGAAAGTCGGTGCGGATGCCACAGTAATTGAGGAGCGTATTACCCTTGCCCGGCGCCCCATAGCCGACGATGCGCTTGCCCGCCCGCTTCGCATTGATCAGGAATTCGAGGAGCTTGCGCTTGGTTTCGACGACCTGCTCGCCAAAGCGCTGATACGTCTCGATCCGCTCGAACCCAAGCTTCAGTTCGCGTTCGCGCAGTTCGCGGGCGCGGTCCGTAACGGACTTCGAGTTGTCCTGCGCATGCCGTCCATAGATACGGAGCGACCCGCCATGTGTCGGCAGCTCCTCGACGTCGAACAGCGTGAGGCCGTGCGCCGCGAACACCCGCTCGACCGCAACCCATGAAAAATAGCTGAAGTGTTCGTGATAAATCGTGTCGAACTGGTTCTCTTCCATCAGCCGCAGGAGATGCGGAAATTCCATTGTGATGACGCCGCCCATCTTGAGGAGCCGCTGCATGCCCTGCACGAAATCATTGAGGTCGGGTACATGCGCGAGCACGTTATTGCCAAGCAGCAGGTCGGGTTGGCCAAACTCGGCGGCGATGCGCTGGGCACTGGCCTCGCCGAAGAACTGCACTGTCGTTGGAATGCCCTTCGCAATCGCGACTTGCGCGACATTCGCCGCGGGCTCAATACCGAGACTTGGCACGCCGGCGCGCACAAAGTGCTGCAACAGGTAGCCGTCGTTGCTCGCAATCTCCATCACCTTGGATTTGGCGCCAAGCCCGAAGCGGCGAATCATGAGCTCGCTGTAACGGCGGGCGTGCTCCACCCAGCTGGTGGCATACGAGGAGAAATACGCGTAGTCGCTGAAGATATCCGCAGGCGCCACGTACTCCTCGAGCTGCACCAGGAAGCACTTGTGGCAGACCCATGCACGCAGTGGATAGAAGCGTTCCATGTGATTCAACTGGTGCGGCTCGATGTGCGTCTGGCACAGCGGCGACATGCCGAGATCGACCAGGGTGTGCTTGAGTTCGGTTGCGCAGAAACGGCAGCGCGCCTTGCCTGCGGTGGAGGCGCCAGGCTGCTCCGCGGCGCTGGCAATCGGTCCGGCGACGGCAGTGGTCATGGATGCGGTCATGTCGTGTCTCGCAATGGATAGTCTGAAATGATCTCGGCGATCCGATCGCCGAAGCACTCTGCGCACGAGAGTTGCGACGGGCTCGGCATTGCTATTATCCGGCCAGTTTCCGCAATCGCACCGCGTCGAGGCGTGATTTTGGTCACGTCTGCGCCCGCCACCCGCAGTGAATTGGCCCTGCTGACCGGATTGGCCCCAATATGTACTGTCTGCAAATGATAACCCGGCCCACCCCACCTGCCGTGACATGATCGGCGCATCCGCCCCAAAATATGGGCAATTCACCCGCGGCGGATGACGGGATTGTCCTCGGGAGCACTCCGCCCGCCGGCCGCCCGACCCGGCAACCGGTATCACAGAATCGGGGCAGGCATCCCCATTAATCACGGTCCGTTCGGCATAATCGCATCCCCGCAACCAGACCACGCCGCCATTGACGATGACTGAGCTGCTTCACGAACTCCCGTTACGCACGGCAGAACGCTCGCCTCAGGCTCCGGCCCTTGGATTCAAGGGCCGGAGCCTGAGTTATGCGGAATTGGCCAGGGACATCGAGTCGTTCGCGCGCG
>JBGPLJ010000210.1:0-6672 GCA_041486385.1 Steroidobacteraceae bacterium | reverse complement strand
CCCAGATTGAGCTCGATCCTGAGGCCAGCGTACGTATCGCGCAACCGCTCGCACAGGGTCTGCGCGGCCTGCTCGGCCGCTGCGCCAGCCACCACGCAATAGACCTGCGGCTGTATGACGTCGCCTGCGAGTCCTAGTTCCTTCATGACGAGCACGATGCGCTCCTCGCCCAGCGCCCAGCCAATGCCAGGCGTCGGATCGCCGCCGAGAAGTTCGACGAGGCCGTCGTAGCGGCCGCCGGAGCACACGGAACTCTGCGATCCGAGAAGATCGGTGGTCCACTCGAACACCGTGCGACTGTAGTAGTCGAGACCGCGCACGAGACGCGGATTGATTTCATACGCGACGCCCGCGGCCGCGAGGAGCGCCAGCAGCTGCTCGAAATGCGCGCGCGAGGCGTCATCGAGCGAATCCATGAGACGCGGTGCGCGCTCGATGAGCGGCTGCAGCGCGGGGTTCTTGCTGTCGAGAATCCTTAAGGGATTGCCGGCGAGGCGCCGCTCGCTATCCGTGTCGAGCTCTTCGCGACGCGCGCTGAAGTATTCGACCAGCCGCTCGCGATAGGCGCGGCGCGAATCGGGCGTGCCGAGCGAATTGATTTCAAGCTTCAGCCCGGTGATGCCGAGCCGTTTCCAGAGCCGGGCGCTGAGCAGTATGACTTCCGCATCGACATCCGGACCCTCGTAGCCGAACGCCTCGACGTCGATCTGGTGAAACTGGCGATAGCGTCCTTTCTGCGGCCGCTCGCCGCGAAACATCGGACCTGCCGTCCAGACGCGCTGCTTCTGGTTGTGCAGGAGCCCGTGGTGAATCATCGCGCGCACGATGCCAGCCGTCGATTCCGGACGCAGCGTCAACTGCGTGTGCCCGTCGCGGTCGAGGAAAGTGAACATCTCCTTTTCGACGATGTCGGTGAACTCGCCGATGGAGCGGCGAAAGAGCGCCGTCTGTTCCACCATCGGAACGCGCATTTCCTGATAGCCGTACGCCGCAAAGACTTCGGCGGCAGCGCGCTCGAGACGCTGCCAATAGCCGATGTCCTCGGGCAGAACGTCTTTCATGCCCTCGAGCGGTTGGATGTGAGTGTTCAAGTCCTACGATCCCCAATAGCTAAGCGTCGTGCCGCCTGGCATGACGCGAAATCTCGCCGTGGCACCCGTGCGCGAACGCACCGGCACGGCGACAAGCCTGCCATCGAGCGTCATCTCGACGCCGGCGTAGTTACCCAGCAGGACACGCAGCGGCGGCACACCGGTTACCGAGCGAGCACCGCCCGCCGATCCCTGATCAAACAGCAAACGACTGCCGGTGGCGTCGTAGATCTCGACCCAGGAATCGGCCGAAAATCTCATGCGCAAGCGCGCGACGGGCCCTGCCGATGTCGCATCTTCCTGCGCTGTCGCCGGCGCCGGATGCACCGGTTTGGCGCTGCTTCGTGCCGGCGCGGGCGACTTGCTGACAGGCGGCATCGCCATAGCGGGTGCCTTCCCAGCGGCTGCATCCGCAGCAACGGGCGCAACCTCGGTACTCGTGGTCTGGCTCGCTTCGACCGGCGTCGCACTCGCGTCCGCCAAAGCGGAATCAACCGCTGGCCGCGGCCTCGCGTGCCACCACCAAAAGCCGCCGCCCACGGCGCTCGCTATCAGTATCGCCGCAATCCAGACAGCCACTGCACCGAATCTGGACGTCCCAAGTTCTGCGACCATCACCGGGTGCTCGACCGATGACGGCAGCAGGCTTGGCGCCACCGGCCCGGCATGCGCTGCCTCGTAGTCGGTGAGCAGCGCATCGACGTCAAGTCCAAGCGTCTGCGCGTATTTACGCAGGTGCCCGCGCGCATAGACCGGCGCGCCTAGCACGCGAAACCGATCGCCCTCCATCGCCTCGAGTACCCCGATATCGAGATGCAGGTCCTCGGAGATCTTCTGCAGCGTCAGACCCTGACGGTTGCGGGCGGCGCGCAGCCGCTCACCCACGGTGCTCGCGGCCGCATTGTCGGCCCGCTCGCTCATCCGCTCTTGCGCTCCTGTTCGATGAGCATGCGGGTTTCACTGGCATTCGGAAATTCCGCCTTCAGGCGCCGGCCATACGCTTCCGCCTGGGCCTTGTTGCCGGCGGCCCGCTCGATGCGCAGTCCCAGCCACAACGCGGTCGGCGAAACGTTGACGAGCGCGAGATGGCGCTGCAAACAGTCGCGCGCAGCCGCGTACTTGTCGCGCATGAAATTGACTTCCGCAAGCTGCAGCCAGCCCTCGGCGAATCCTGGCTTCAAGTCGGTCGCGCGGCGAAAATAGGCTTCGGCGACGTCGAGATGTCCGGCGCTGCGCGAACACACGCCCGCGTTGCTCCACGCGACTTCCGGCGTCTGATACAGCGGACTCGATGCCGCTTTGACCAGCATTTTATCGCCATCGGCATAGCGGGCTTTCTTGCAAAGATAGACGCCGTAATAGTTCTGCACCGTCGGATCCTGCGGCTGCAGGCGCAGGGCCGTGCGAAAGTGCGACTCGGACTTCGCGTCATCGCCGAGACGGTCATAGAGGAGCGCCACTGCCGTGTGCACGTTCGCGTCTCGCGGATTCTGGCTGAGCGCGCGCTCGAGTTTTTCCCGCGCCAGTTCGACGTTGCCCTGCTGCAGGTAGGCGAGTCCGAGCTGCGTATTGATCGAAGCGGCGTCACCCCGAGTCTTGGTGCTCTCCGGGGCATCCTGCGGCTGCGACGAAGCGCAGGCGGCAATCAGCAGGGCAATTAAGGCTCCGGTCGACAGAGTTGCAAGTAGACGCACGGTTCAAACCTCCGCAACGATCGACACAAGTTTGCGCCCGAGACGCACGGTTGTACGGTCATGTACGCGGCCGGCGAGCTGCCCGCAGGCCGCATCGATATCGCGCCCCCGGGTCTTGCGCGTCGTCGCAATCACACCGTGGCGATTCAAGAGTTCCCGAAAGCGCTCGATCACTTCGGGCGCGGAGCAACGATAGCGCGTGCCCGGGAAGGGATTGAACGGAATCAGATTCACTTTGGCCGGATGACCGCGCAGCAGATCGACGAGCTCGAGCGCCTGCGCAGCGGAATCGTTGATGCCTTCGAGCATGACGTACTCGAAGGTAACGCTGCGTCCGTTCTGCTCGTCGATGTAGTGCCAGCAGGCGTCGAGGAGTTCCGCGATCGGGTGCTTGCGGTTGATCGGCACCAGCGTGTCGCGCAGCTTGTCGTTCGGCGCATGCAGTGAAACCGCGAGCGCCAGGTTCGAGTCCTCGGCGAGCCGGCGCATCTGCGGCACCAGACCCGAGGTCGAGAGCGTGACGCGGCGGCGGGAAATATCGAAGCCGAAATCGTCCATCAGGATGCTGACCGCCGTGAGCACGTTGCGGTAGTTCGCGAGCGGCTCGCCCATGCCCATGAGCACGACGTTCGTGATGATGCGGTCCCCGCCCGGCACAAACCCGAGCTCGCGGTTCGCGAGCCAGACCTGGCCCACGATCTCGGCGGCCGTGAGATTGCGGTTGAAGCCCTGCTGTCCCGTCGAACAGAAGCTGCAGTCGAGCGCGCAGCCGACCTGACTCGAGATGCAGAGCGTGCCGCGATCGACCTCCGGGATGTAGACCATCTCGATGCCCTGGTCGATCGTCGCCTCGACGCCGCGTGCCTCGCCCGCGCGCAGCATCCACTTGCGCGTGCCGTCGCTTGCGACCTGCGTCGTGACGATCTCGGGCGCCCTGATTTCCGCCGCTGCCGTGAGCGCGGCGCGCAAGTCCTTGGCCAAATCGGTCATCGCATCGAAGTTATCGACCGCCTGCTTGTAGATCCATTTCATGATCTGGCGCGCGCGGTACGCCTTGCCGCCCCGCTCCACTACGAAGCGCTCGAGATCCTCACGAGTGAGGCCGAGCAGATTCGTTCGATCGCTGGTGGCGGGCGCGGACATCGTCAGGGGGTTCGCGGGCAGATCTCGGTGCCGCGAAAGAAGAAACCGATCTCGTGCGCGGCGGTCTCCGCGGCATCGGAACCGTGCACGACATTTTGTTCGATGCTCGCGGCGAGGTCCGCGCGGATGGTGCCCTTGGCCGCCTTCTTCGGATCGGTTGCGCCCATGATGTCCCGATTGCGCGCGACCGCGCTATCGCCTTCGAGAACCTGCACGATCACCGGACCCGAGGTCATGTAGCGCACGAGGTCGCGAAAGAAGGGCCGTTCCTTGTGCACGCCGTAGAACGCCTCCGCCTCGGCCTGGCTGAGCCGCAGCATGCGTGCCGCAACGATCCTCAGGCCGGCGGTTTCGAAACGGCGATAGACCTCGCCGATCAGGTTCTTCGCCACACCATCCGGTTTGACGATCGACAGGGTTCGCTCCAAGGCCATCTCTTGAATCCTCGTTGTAGTCGTTCAAAGCGTACAGGCAAAACGCATCGGGACCCGGGGCCGGATCCTTTGCAAAAGGGGTTTGAGCTTGCGCTCCGATTCCGCGGTCAGCTGATTTTGGGCGGGGAAGTGTACCCTCGCGCCCCGGACCGAGCAACGAGTGAAGCGCTTGGAAGTACTGGAACGGTAAGGTTTTTTGCTTCTTCGCGGTCCGGTCAGACGTTGAAGCTCTCGCCGCAGCCGCATTCCCCTTTGACGTTGGGGTTGCGGAAGCGGAAGGCCTCGTTCAAGCCCTGCTTCACGAAATCGACCTCGGTGCCATCGATGTAGCGCAGGCTTTCCGGGTCGACGATGACTTTGACCCCCCGATGTTCGAACACCTGGTCGTCCCGCGTGACCTCGTCCGCGTAGTTGACGACGTAGGCAAAGCCCGAACAACCGGTCTTCTTGATGGCCAAACGCAGGCCGACGCCCTTCCCGCGCGCCTCGATGAAGCTCTGAACGCGGTCTGCCGCGGCTGTCGTAAGCGTGATTGCCATGACCTCTAAGTTCCTTGAGCCTGCTCAGCGTTCAATTGTGGACCCGTTTTGCGGATCAAACCTGCGTTCTCGATAGCGGCGTGCAGCGCATCTTCCACCACCAGGAGACGCCCCAGCTTCTCGGTTGGCACGTCCAGCAGCCGCCCAAGCTCCAATATCGGCATCGAATTCGCACTCTCAAGGGTGCGCCCCGGAAGGTGCTCAGCGAGCCACGCGGCAGCGGCAATAGTATGCGGACAGCCAAAAGCCTGAAAACGGGCGCCCGTCACAACGCCACCATCGCTATGCAGCTCAAAGCGGACCCGGGTCCCGAGATCCTCGCGTCCGGCATCGCCAACGGCCGTCGGCCCGGCGTCCGGCGGCCACGGCCCGACACTCATCGGGTGGCCAAAATATCGTTCAACCAGAGGGCTGTAGCTCAGCGACTGCACGGGTTACGAGCGGCGTTGGGCCGCACTCCTAGCCTGGCACGCTGGCCGGCGCCAGGCGGCGCAGCCGGCGCACGGCCTCGGTTACGGCGCCAATCGCGTAGTCGACGTCCGACTCCGTCGAGAAGCGCCCGAGGCTGAAGCGCAGCGAGCTCTGCGCCAGCTGGTCACTGCGCCCAAGCGCACGCAGGACGTACGAGGCTTCGTGACTTGCCGAAGTGCAGGCGGAGCCCGTTGACACGGCGAGCTGCGGCAATGCGTACAGCAGACTTTCACCCTCGACGCCCGCGAACGAAACGTTCAGGAGGCCCGCCACGCGCTGTGTTGGGTGGCCATTCAATTCGACGTCGCCCAGTTGCTTGAGGCCAGCCCACAGCCGCAGGCGCAGCGCCGACAATCGCGCGGACTCGCTTGCGTGCTCGCGCCCGGCGATTTCATAGGCCATGCCCATGCCGACAATCTGATGCGTCGGCAAAGTGCCGGAGCGCAGTCCCCACTCCTGTCCACCGCCGAAGATGAGCGGCTGCATGAGCGGTCGCGGGTGCCGGCGAACGTACAGGGCGCCAACGCCTTTCGGGCCGTAGGTCTTGTGAGCGGTGAGCGACATGAGATCGATGCACTGCTCGTTGACGTCGATGTGGACCTTGCCAGTGCTCTGCGCGGCGTCCACATGCAGCAGGACGCCCCGGTCGCGGCATATCTTGCCGACCGCACCGACGTCCTGGATCACCCCGATTTCATTGTTGGCCTGCATCAGCGACACGAGCAAGGTGTCCTTGCGCAGCGCCGCGGCGACAGCGTCCGGCTGCACGATGCCGTCCGCGCCCGGCTTGAGATAAGTCACCTCGAAGCCTTCCTTCTCGAGCTGCTTGCACGGATCGAGCACGGCTTTGTGTTCCGTGCGCGCCGTGACGAGATGCCGGCCACGCTCGCGCTGCGCACGCGCGACGCCGAGGATTGCCAGATTGTCCGATTCGGTCGCGCCCGAGGTCCACACGATCGCCGCTGGTTCCGTGCCGATGAGGGCAGCGACCTGCGCGCGCGCTTTTTCGACCCGGGCGCGCGCGGCATTGCCAGGCGCGTGCCCGGTCGAGGACGGATTCGCAAAACAGCCATCCGCCGTCAGGCACTCGACCATGACCGCGGCCACGCGCGGATCGACCGGCGTCGTCGCCGCGTTGTCCATGTAGATGCAGGTTGCAGTCATGTCAATTGATCCGCTTGCTCGTGCCGGCCAGGCGACGCCGTCCCTGCACGGCCGTCAGGATGCCGCGCAGGATATTCATTTCGTTCTGATCGAGCGAGGCGCGATTGAAAATGCGGCGGATGCGCGTCATGAGATG
>JBGPLJ010000209.1:0-6673 GCA_041486385.1 Steroidobacteraceae bacterium | reverse complement strand
CGTCAGCCGCAGCGACGCCGCGGCAAACACCATCACGAACGCGAACGACATCAACCAACCGGCGTGCAACGGTCGGCCGGTGTGTCTGAGCGCCACGCGCGTCATCAACCCGATTTTCAGCATGCCGTACGCGCCGACCGTGAACGCGTGGATCCAGGCGTCGCGCGGCACATCGGGAATGAGCTCGGCCACCGCACGCAGCGCGAGCGCCGCGATCAACCACACGTAACCGAGGTGCACACACCACAGCAATGGCTCGCTTGCCGTTTTCCAGCCGCGCCAGCGTGCGAGGCGCCATGCCTGCACCACTGCCGCTGCTCCCGCCGCCGCGATCATCCAGCCACGCGGCGCGCCCAGCAGGTCGGCGCACGCGAACGCCACCATGGCGATTGCGGTGGCGTACTCCAGCGGCATGAGAATCGCGGCCGCGTGCTCACCGCGCGCGTGCAGCCAGCGGCGCGTAAAAGCCGGAATGAACAGCCCCCCGTAGAGCGTGAACAGGAATGCCAGGGCGTGGACACCAAGCAAGAGCGCGCGCTGTGCACCTGCGTACGAACCGGCGGCAAGCGCAAGGTGGAATGCAATATTCGCAACGGCGAACGCCGCCAGCGGCGGCAGCGTCCACCAGAACAGGCGCCGGCGCGCGCGCCGGATCGTCGCCAGCAGCATCACGCAAAGGACAGGAAACAACCCGCAGTCGATCACACCGCTCAGCAGCGGCGCAAACCATTGCCCTTCGAGGAATGGCGCACCGAGAATCGAAACACGGCCGGCGAGCCACAGCAGCGCCAGCGCTGCCAGCGGCAGTCCGCGTAATTCAGCTGCGCCGGACCAGCTTGGAATTGCGGTCAATAGCACGCCGCACACCAGCGCCGCCGCGAACCCGAACAGCATTTCGTGTGCATGCAGCAGCGGCAATGCGAGTCCCGCCACCGGCGTTCCCCACCAGCCAAGACGCGCGCCCAGCCAAAAGATCAGCAACAACGGGCCGTAGGCCGCGGCCGCGAGAAAGAACGGCCGGAATCCGCTCGACCAGATCGGCGCGGAGCGGATCACGCCAACGTTGCGCGGCTCGCTGCGCGCGCACCGTGCGGAATCACTCCGGCCTGCGCGAGCGCGCTGCACTCCTCGCCGGAGAAACCCGCTTCCTGCAGTACCGGATGCGTGTGCTCACCGTACTTCGGTGGAAAAGTGAATTCGCTCGACACACCCGGAAGGTCCACGGCCATCGGCTGCATGCGCACGCGTTGGCCGCCCGGCATCACGGTGGTCGTCAGCCGCTCGCGCAGCGCGTTGAGATCGCGCACGGCGGCCACGCCGTTGATGCGCGCATGCGGAATCGTGGCCGCGCGCAGGTCGGCAAGGATCTCCTCGGTGCCCGCCATCGAGGTGATCGCCGTGATTTCGCGCTTCAGGTCGACGCGATGATGGATGCGGCCCTCGTTGGTGGTGCGCCCGTCCGTCGCGAGCGATCGGAAGCGCGGCAGTTCGGTCAGGCGACGCCATTGCACGTCGCTGCCGATGGCCATGTAGAAGAACCCATCCAAGGTCGGGTAGACATTGGTCGGCACGAACTTGCGATGTTCGTTGCCCGCGCGCGCCACTTCCCAGGGTTCGCAGTTGAAGTCGAGCAGCGGCAGCGTCGTGATCAGCCACGAGGCGGCGGCCTGCAGCATCGACACATGGATCTCGCGACCGCGCCCGGTTTCGGCGCGTTCGGCGAGAGCCAGCATGACGTTGGCATAGACCTCATCGCCCGCCTTCAGATCGATCACCGGCACGCCGCACAGCACCGGCGTGCCGCCCGGCTCTCCGGTCAACTCGACGTAGCCCGCCATCGACTGGATCACCGGGTCGTAGCCCGGTACCTCCGGATATTCGGGACCGAGCGCGGAAATGCCCGCCCAGATCAGATCCGGTTTTACGGAGGCGAGCGTCGCGTAATCGATGCCGAGCGGCGCATAGCGTTCCGGCACGGTGTTGCAGCAGAAGATGTCGGCGTCGAGTTCGTGCACCAGCCGCTTCAGTACGGCCCGACCTTCGGCACTCTTCAAGTTCAGCGCAATCGCTTCCTTGCCGACGTTCGGTGCGACGTAGTAACTGCGTCGGTCGTCATCGGCAACACGGCTGCCGATGTAGCGGTTCGGATCCCCCGGCAGGCCCTTGCCTGCGCCGAGCGCCTCGATGCGAATCACGCGCCAGCCGAGTTGCACGAAGCGCAGCGTCGCATACGGCATCGACAATGCCTGCTCCATGCTGAGCACGGTGCGCCGCTTCATGCAGCAGTCCACGTCGGCGGCTCGGCCGCGCCGCTGAGCGCGCGGTACACATTCTCCGGCGTGAACGGCGCGGCGTAGATGCGCGTCCCGGTGGCGTTGTAGATCGCATTGGCGACGGCCGCCGCGATGCAGATCGCCGGCGCCTCGCCGACGCCCTTGGCGCCCTGTGGCCCTTCGCCGTCCATCGTTTCGATGAACGAGATGTCCATCTCGGGAATCTCCGGCGCGGTCACCAGCTTGTAGTCGCGGAAGTTGGGGTTGCGCGTTATGCCACCCTCGACCATCAGGTTCTCGGTGAGCGCGTAGCCCTGCCCCATCACGACGCCGCCCTCGATTTGTCCCTCGATCCCCAGGCGATTCAATACGCGGCCGACATCATGTGCGCCGGTGACCTTGAGCAACCGCACGATGCCCGTGTCCGTGTCGACTTCGACCTCGCAGACCTGCGATGCCCACGCGTAGGCCGCGGACACATCGCCCTTGAACTGCTTGTCCTGATGCTTGCTCGGCGGCTCGTAATAGAAGCTGGTCATGACGAGCTGCGCCTTGTCGGTGAAGTGCAGCGAGCGGATGAACTTTCCGAGCTCGAGCACGCGCTCGCCATTGGTCTGGCGCACTACGTGGCCGCCTTTGAGGTCGAGCTCCTCCGCCGCCAGTCCGCTTTTCCCCGCCGCCGCGGCCAGAATCTTGGTCTTGGCGAGCCGCGCGGCGCCGATCGCCGAGTTGCCGGCGATGAAGGTCGTGCGCGAGGCGTGCACGCCGACATCCCACGGCGTGATGTCGGTATCGTTGTTGACCACCGTCACTGCGGAAAGCGGCAGCCCCAGTTCTTCGCAGACCAACTGCGCCAGCACGGTTTCCGACCCCTGTCCGATCTCCGACGCGCCGGTGATCAGCGTCACATGCGCAAAGTCGTCGATCTTCAGGATCGTGCCGCAGCCATCGGACGGATAGATCTTCGCGCCACCGCCCACGTGCAGCATCGAGGCGATGCCCACGCCGCGCTTGATCGGATTGCCGTCGTTCCAGCGTGATGCGTTCTCATGCCGCTTGCGCTGATAGTCGCTGCGCGTAGCCGCTGTCGTCAGACACTGTTTCAGTCCACAGGTCTTGAATTGCATGCCCTGCGGCGTCACTTCGCCCGGGTCCTGCGCATTCTTGAGGCGAAAATCGAGCGGGTCCATCGCGATCGCGTCGGCCAGCTTGTCCATGTGCGCTTCGACCGCGAACGTCGCCTGCAGATTGCCGTAGCCGCGGAATGATCCGGCATAGGGGTTGTTCGTGTACACGGCCTTGGTGTGATACAGGCAGTGCGGCACGCGATAGAGCGATGAGATGGTCTGCATCATCACGAAGGGCGTCGTCGCGCCCCACGAAGTGTAGGCGCCGTTATCGTGCAGCGTCTCGACGCTGCGAAAGGTGAGCGTACCGTCGCGCTTGCAACCCGAGCGCAGTTTCAAGAGCACCGGCTGGCGGGTCGGTGAGGCGATGAATTCTTCCTCGCGCGTGAACATCAGCTTGATCGGCCGCTTGGTGATCTGCGCGAGAAAGATCACGATCGGCTCGAACGGATAGATATCGAGCTTGGAGCCGAAGCCACCGCCGATCGGCGGCTGGATGATGCGGATGCGCCCCGGGTCGATGCCCAGCAGTTCGGCGAATTCACGCTTGTGCAGGAACGGCACCTGGGTGTTGGAGTACAGCAGCAGATTGCCTTTCGGATCGAAGTCGGCGATCACGCCGGACACGCCCATGCAGCAGTGAGTGACGTAATGCAGCCTGAACGTGTCTTCCACCACCATGTCGGACTCGGCTTCGCCCGCGACCACGTCCCCTTGCGCATAGTCGAACGTCATGGCGACGTTATCGGGCTTGCCGGTGAAGGCCACCGGCCCGCCGGGCTTCAGCTGCGCGCTGCCGTCGGCGCCGTGCGGCTCGGGGTGAATGAGCGGCGCGCCCGGCTTCAGCGCCTCGAGTGGATCGCTGAGAATCGGCAGCGGCTCGTAGTCGACTTTGATCAATTTCAGCGCGGCCGCAGCGATTTCCGCCGTGTCGGCCGCGACGGCGGCGACCTCATCGCGCAGGCTCCGCACGCGGTCGGTCTTCAAGGGCAGGTGGTCCTTGGCGACGCCAATCGGCCGCTGCCACGGCACGTCCTGGGCGGTGATCACCGCGTGCACGCCGGCGAGAGCTCGTGCGGCAGAGGTGTCGATCGAGCGGATCTTCGCGTGCACCTGCGTCGAACGCAGGATGCGCGCATGCAACTGGCCCGGCACGTCGATGTCATCGATATAGCGCGTCCGGCCGTTGGTTTTGTCCGGCGCGTCCATCTTGGGGATGCGCTGGCCAATCAGCGATTGCTGTGCCACGACTTCATCTGTTGCGCCCATGACCTCTTCCTCTTACTTGACGGTCTGCGCCGCGTCCGCGATGGCTTCGACGATCTTGCGATAGCCGGTGCAGCGGCACAGATTACCTTCGATGCCGCGCTGAATCTCGGCGCTCGATGCGTGCGGCAGTTTTTCCAGCAGGTGCGTGGCCTGCACGACGAAGCCCGGCGTGCAGAAACCGCACTGCACCGCGCCGTGTTTGACGAATGCCTCCCGCAGCCGCTCCCCGCGCTTGCTTGCCGCGAGTCCTTCGATCGTTACCACGTCGCGCCCATCGCAGTCGGCGGCGAACATCAGGCAAGAATTCACCGTCGCGCCATCGACCAGGATCGTGCAGGCGCCGCATTCACCCTCGCCGCAACCGTACTTGGTACCGGTCAGCGCGAGCTCCTCGCGCAGCATGCGCAGCGCACTCAAATCGGCCGGCACCGATACGCGCCGAGCCACTCCGTTCAACTTGAAGCCGATTTCAACCTTGATGGACATGGCTCAGCATCCTGCGCAGGGTGTTGCGGATCATTTCGCTTCGATACCAGTCGCTCGCGCGCACGTCGGAGATCGGGTGGACTTCTTCAGCCGCTGCGTGCAGCGCTGCCTCGATCGTGGCCGCGTCAACGGGACGACCTTCCAGCGCGGCCTCGGTGCGCGGGCCGCGGATCGGTGTGGGCGCGACCGAACCGTAGGCCACGCGCACGTCGCGCAGCGTTCTGCCGTCGCGCACGGCACCCAGTCCGATCGAGATCGTCGCGATGTCGAGCGCCGGGCGCGTGCCGAATTTGAAGAACTCGCCGTGGAATCCCGCAGGCGGCGCCGGGAGCTCGATTTCGGTCAGCAGCTCTCCGGGCAGCCGATGCGTCCGCCCGGGGCCGGCAAAGAACTGCGCCAGCGGCACCGTGCGCTGCTCGACGCTGCCATTCGGTTTGCTTGCCAGCACGACGCGCGCGTTCAACACCAGCAGGGGCACGAGCGTATCGCCGGCCGGCGAGGCATTGCAGATGTTGCCGCCGAGCGTGCCGGCGTTGCGCAACTGGTCGCTGGCGAAATGGTCGCACGCCTGCCGCAGAATGCCGAGCCGGTCGCGCACCAGGGCGCTGTCGAGCAATTCGGCTATTGTCACGAGCGCGCCGATGCGGATCGTCTTGCCCTCATCGCGGATGCCGCCCATGCCCGCAACGCGCCTGATGTTCATCAGCACCGGCTTGAAGGGCACTTTGCCGATCTGCGACTGCACCATCACGTCAGTGCCGCCCGCGAAGATCGTGACATTGCCGCCGCGCAGGACCTCGACCGCCTCTTCAAGCGACGTGGGTACGCAGTACCGCTCGATCGCCGACATGGTTACTCCTCTTACTATCTAGAACCGCACCGGCTCGCGGAGGTGGCCGAACACGCCGACGAGTTCACGCGTGATCTCGCCGACGCTCGCGTAAGCCTTGACCGCCTCCATGATCGCCGGCATCAGGTTGCTCCCGGCGCGCGCATCGTCGCGTACCCTGGCGAGCGACTTCTGGATGCGCCCGGCATCGCGCCCGGCGCGCACCTTGTTCAGGCTCTCGATCTGCTCGCTTGCGCCGGCTTCATCATACGGGTGGAATTCCACATCCGGTGACGCTGCCTCGGTGCGATAGCAGTTGACGCCCACCTTCCGGAATTCGCCGGACTCGATCGCGCGCTGCATCTTGTACGCCTGCGCCGAGACTCGCGCCTGGATCGTGCCGTCGGCGATCTGTTTGACGATGCCGCCGCCCGCATCGACCTCGGCCATATGCTCTTCCATGCGGCTGCGCATCTGGTTGGTCAACGTCTCGACGTAGTAGGAACCCGCCAGCGGATCGACCGTGTCGCACAAGCCCATCTCTTCGATCAGAACCTGCATGGTGCGCAGGGACAGACGCTGCGCGTATTCCGATGGGATCGTGTAGCCCTCATCGTAACAGCAGAGCGCCATCGTCTGCGCACCGGAGAGCGCACTGATCAGCGCGTAGTAGGCCCCGCGCACGATGT
>JBGPLJ010000208.1:0-6695 GCA_041486385.1 Steroidobacteraceae bacterium | reverse complement strand
GATTCGGAAACTGCGCCTTGACGCCATTGCGCGCAAACTCGCAAAGCGCCTCGAGATCCGGCTCGACGAGCGGAATGTCGCGCACGCGGCGCAGAGGCCTGGCTGCGAAGTCCTTGGCGGCAGCGAGCTCCACCGCGGCGGCCACCGGATCGCCTTCGACCACGCGATCGAGGAGGGCGGTCTTCGCGAGCATCTTCGCCGGCACGGCTTCGCCACTGACGATCATGTTGATCGCAGTTGCGACGCCTACGAGGCGCGTCAGCCGCTGGGTGCCGCCAGCCCCCGGAAGAAGTCCGAGTTTCACCTCGGGCAAACCCAGCTTGGCGTCCGCACTGGCGATGCGGTAGTGCGCCGCGAGCGATACCTCGAGGCCGCCGCCCAGGCAGGTGCCCGAGATCGCCGCGATCACCGGTTTCTGGCTCTCGTCGAGCAATTCGATGAGCTGGCGCAGGTTCGGTCCGCGGAGCGCCGCGGGCGTCCCGAATTCCTTGATGTCCGCGCCGCCGGAAAACATCCCACCCTTGCCGGTGAGCACGATTGCCCGCACCGCCATGTCTGCGGCAGCGCGTTCGAGAGCCGCTGCGATCTCGGAGCGCACACTATGTGAAAGACCATTGACCGGTGGATTGCCGAAGGCGATGACCGCGGTTGAGCCATCGGTGCGATAGTCGACTTGAGCCATGAGAAACCGTCCCCTTGCGGTCAGCGCTTGCTCGAAGCATGACCGCCGATTAGTCTTCTTTCAATCGAACAAAACAAGATTTCGTACAGCGGAACAAGGGCCCCGCATGGATCTCGATTACAGCGACGCCGAGCAGGCGTTCCGGCACGAAGTGCGCGACTTCATTCGCATGCACCTGCCCGCGACGTTGCGCGAGAAGGTGCTGAACTTCAAGCGCCTCACGCGCGAGGACCTGCTCTCCTGGCACCGGACGCTCCACACGCGCGGCTGGTCGGGGCCTTCGTGGCCGGCCGCGTACGGCGGTCCCGGCTGGTCGGCGATCGAACAGCACATCTTCGACGAGGAGTGCAGCGCCGCCGGCGCGCCACCCCTGGTTGCCTTCAGCGTGCGCATGGTCGCGCCCGTGCTCATGGCTTACGGCAGTCCCGCCCAGCAGCAGTACTTCCTGCCGCGAATTCTATCTGGCGAGCATTGGTGGTGTCAGGGTTATTCGGAACCCGATGCGGGTTCCGACCTCGCTTCACTCAAGACGCGCGCGGAACGGCGCGGCGAAGTCTACGTCGTGAATGGCCAGAAGACCTGGAACACGCTCGGCCAGTTCGCGGACTGGATCTTCTGCCTGGTGCGCACGTCGACTGAAGGCAGGCCCCAGCAGGGCATCTCCTTCCTGCTCATCGACATGAAGACGCCGGGCATTACGGTACGCCCGATCGCGCTCATCGACGGCGAGCACGAAGTGAACGAGATCTGGTTCGACAACGTGGAGGTGCCGGTCGGCAATCGCGTGGGTGAGGAGAACAAGGGCTGGACCTATGCGAAGTATCTGCTCACGCACGAGCGCGTGAACATCGCGCAGCTTGGGTCCTCGAAGCGTGAGCTGCGCGCCCTGAAGAATGTAGCGGCGCGCGTTCTGAGCGGCGGCCGGTCACTCATCAACGATGCGCGCTTTCGCGATCGCATCGCGGAGGTCGAAATTGATCTGCTCGCGCTCGAATACACGGTGCTCCGGGTGCTGTCGGTGGAATCGGCGGGACGGGACCCCGGCCCGGTGTCGTCCGTCCTGAAGATTCGCGGCGCGGAAATCCAGCAGCGCCTGAGCGAGCTCAAGATGCAGGCGCTTGGGTCCCTGGCGCTGCCGTCGATTCCCGAGGCGCTGGAAGCGGGCTGGCAGGGCGAACCGAACGCGGCGGCCTGGTGGGGGGCGTTTTCCGGCCGCTATTTCAATCTGCGCAAGACGACGATCTACAGCGGCTCCAATGAAATTCAGCGCAACATCATTGCGCAGCACATGCTGGGGCTGTAGAGGGCCATGAACTTCGATCTCAATGCCGACCAGCTCGCGTTGCAGGAATCGCTGCAGCGTTTTCTCGCGGGTGAGTATGACTTCGAACGCCGACGCAAGATCCTGCGCTCGCCGCTCGGCTGCAGCGAGGAAATCTGGGCGGCGCTCGCCGAGCAGGGCGCGCTCGCCATCGGCTTGCCGGAGGCGTACGGCGGCTTCGGTGGCCCGGTCGAGGCGATGCTCGTCATGGAGGAGATCGGCAAATCGCTGGTGCTCGAACCGTTCATGAGCACGGTCGTGCTGTGCGGAGCGCTGCTTGCCGAATGTGGCAACGAGCGGCAGCAGAAGGAAGTATTCGCGGGAATTACGAGCGGCAAACGGCGCCTGGCACTCGGCCACTACGAGGAAGCATCACGCTACGAGTTGGAGCTCGTGGAGACTACGGCGCGCACCGCCGCGGACCATTACGTGTTGAATGGCGCCAAGAGCGTCGTGCTCGATGGCGCGGTCGCCCATCAGTTCATCGTGTCCGCTCGCCTGCAGCCTGAAGGCCGACTTGTCCTGTTGCTCCTCGATGCCGGGACACCGGGCGTTGAGATCATTGCCTATCGCACGCAGGACGGCCGCAATGCGGCGGATCTGCGCCTGCGGGATGCGAGCGTCCCCGGCGCGAATCTTCTCGGGTCTGCCAGCGACCCTGCCCGAGGTTCGCTGCCGGCGATTCGCCGCGCGCTCGATCGCGCGCTCGCGGCTTTGTGCGCGGAGGCCGTGGGAGCCATGGAAGCACTGAACGCCGCGACGCTCGAGTATCTGAAGTCACGGCGTCAGTTCGGTCAACCCATCGGCCGCTTCCAGGCACTGCAGCATCGGATGGCCGACATGTTCATCTACGCGACGCAGGCCCGCTCCATGAGCCTTCTGGCGACGGGTCGTTGCGCGATGGCCGAGGATGCGCCGCGTCGCAATGCAGTTTCCGCCGCCAAGGCCTTCATCGGCAAAGCCGCGCGCTTCGTCGGGCAGGAAGCCGTGCAGCTGCACGGTGGCATGGGCATGGCGGACGAGCTTCCCGTGAGCCACTACTTCAAGCGGCTCACGATGATCAACGCGACCTTCGGCGATGTCGATCACCACGTTACGCAGGTCAGCGATGCCATCAGAGTTACAGGAATCGAGGCGCAGCCATGAACTTCCAGACCTCAGACCGCGCGCAGCAACTGCGCAAACAGCTCGATGACTTCATGCAGCGGGAAGTATTTCCGGCGGAAGCCGTGTATGCGGCCGAACTCGATGAGAATCGCAGAACGGGCCACAGATGGCGCAGTCCCCTGGTGATGGAAGGGCTCAAGAAGAAGGCGCGCGCAGCTGGACTCTGGAATCTCTTTCTGCCGGAGTCGGAACACGGCGCCGGGCTTACCAATCTCGAGTACGCGCCGCTGTGCGAGCTCATGGGCTTCTCGCCCATCGGGGCGGAGTCGTTCAATTGCAGCGCGCCCGACACCGGCAACATGGAGCTGCTCGAGCGCTATGGCTCAGCCGAGCACAAGCGCCGCTGGCTCGCGCCATTGCTCGCCGGGGAAATCCGCTCCGCCTTTGCGATGACGGAGCCCGACGTGGCGTCGAGCGATGCCACCAACATCGCGAGCAGCATCGTGCGCGACGGCGATCACTACGTGTTGAACGGCCGCAAGTGGTGGGCCTCGGGCGCGGTGGACGAGCGCTGCCGGATCCTGATCTTCATGGGCAAGTCGGATCCCGCCAATCCAAGCCGCCATCGCCAGCAGTCCATGATCCTGGTTCCGATCGACACCCGCGGCGTCACCATCGTTCGCAGTCTCAGCGTGTTCGGTTACGACGACGCGCCGCACGGCCACGCGGAGCTCCTGTTCGACAATGTGCGCGTGCCGCTCGAGAATATTCTGCTCGGCGAAGGCGAAGGGTTCGCGATTGCGCAGGGCCGGCTCGGGCCCGGACGCATCCATCATTGCATGCGCGCCGTCGGGCTGGCGGAACGCGCCTTGTCGCTCCTCTGCAAGCGCGCGGCTACACGCGTTACCTTCGGGCGTCGCCTCTCCGAGCAGACGGTGACGCTCGAGCGCATCGCGAACGCGCGCATCGAGATCGATCAGTCGCGCCTGCTCGTGATGCAGGCCGCGCACCTCATGGATACGGTGGGAGCGAAGGCGGCCAGAAAGCAGATCGCCATGATCAAGGTCGCCGTGCCGACGATGGCCTGTCGGGTGCTCGACTGGGCGATTCAGGCGCACGGTGGCGCCGGCGTCTGCCGGGACTTTCCACTCGCGGCCGGATACGCGAGCGCGCGGACGCTGCGGATCGCCGATGGACCCGACGAAGTGCATCGCAATCAGATTGCCCGGCTCGAGCTCGCGCAACAGCAATAGCCAGCACGAGCACCAACCATGGCCCGCAACGCGAAGCCCACGGCCAGCCCCGACATGCCGCAGCTCAAGCTGCTGCACCGGATGCGCGAATCGGGCGACCGGCAGTTCGTCGCCGCGCTCGCCCGTGGGCTGGCAATTCTGCGGTGCTTTCGTTCGGACGATCGCTACCTTGGCAATCAGGAGATCGCGCGGCGCACGGGTCTCGCGAAGCCAACGGTCTCCCGCCTCACGCACACGCTGACGTGCATGGGATTTCTATCGCACTCGCCGAAACGGGAGGAGTACGCGCTCGGTCCCGGCGTGCTCGCGCTCGGTCACGCGTATCTTGCCGCGTTGAACATGCGCGAACACGCTCGCCCGATCATGCAGGAGATGGCGGATTTCGCGCAGGCCACCGTGTCGCTCGCCGAGAATGACGGGCAGCACATGGTGCTCGTCGAGATCTGTCACGGTAGTCCAACGTATCGGCTGCGACTCGACATCGGCCAGCGCGTCCCGCACAACACCACCGCTCTCGGGCGCGCGTTCCTCGCCGCCAAGTCACCGGAATTGCGCGCGCAGCGCGTGGAAGTAATCACGCGGCAGTTGGACCCCGCAGTGCGCGTGAAATTGAGCACAGAAATCCTTGCGTCGCTCAAGAACTTCGACAAGCACGGGTTCGTTTATTCCTTCGGTGACTGGAAGCCCGATATCTTCGCGGTCGGTGTACCGCTGATCTCCTCGGATCGCACGCATGTCATGGCGTTGAGCTGCAGTGGCGCCGTGTTTGACATGACGCGCCGCCGCCTGGTGACGGAGCTGGGTCCCCGCATGGTGGCGCTGCGCGACCGTGTCTACGAAGCCGCGCGCGGCGTCTTCTGACGATCGAGACATTTCCATGAACGAGCTGCACGTGAAGTACTGGCCGCGCAAGCTCTCGCGGCACCTGTCACTGCCGCAGACGTCGGTCTGGTTCAATGTCGAAGTGTCGGCCACGCGCTTCCCGGACCACCCGTGCGTCGACTTCTATGACGGCGTCACGACGTACCGCGCTTTCAAGCAGCAGGCGGAGCACCTCGCCGGATTTCTGCAGCAGGAATGCGGGGTTCGCCGCGGCGACCGCGTGGCGCTGTACCTGCAGAATTGTCCGCAGTTCATGATCGCTTTTTACGCGATCCTGCGTGCCGATGCGGTCGTGGTGCCGCTCAACTGCATGTATCTCCCGCAGGAAATCTCGCAGGTGATGCTCGACTCGGGTGCGCGGGTGATCGTCACGGCGCAGGAGCTCTATCCGCGAGTCGAGCCGCTCCTCGGCAACGGCGTCGATCACGCCGTCGTCGGGTGTTACTCCGACTATCTCGGCGCGAGCCCGAAGACACCGGTGCCGGAGGTCTTCGCGGCTGCGCGCGCCCGCATCAGCGCGCCGCGCGTCACGCTGTGGTGTGACGCGCTCGCTCGCGAACTCGTGCCCGGCCCGCATGCATCGACGGCCGACGATCTTTGCGTGATGCCTTACACCTCGGGCACGACGGGCAAGCCGAAGGGCTGCATGCACCGCCATAGCGGCGTGATGCATACGGCCGTGACAGTCGCACATTGGCACGATGTGCGGCAGGACGCGCGCATTCTCGCCGTGCTGCCGTTTTTTCATGTGACCGGCATGCAGAACTCGATGAACATGCCGATCTACGCCGGCGCCACGATCATCCTGCTGCCGCGCTGGGACAAAGACGTCGCCGCGCAACTCATCGAGCGGCATCACGTGACCGGCGTGACGGCGGTGCCGGCGATGGTGGTGGACCTCATCGGCAATCCGAATATCACCCGCTATGACCTGTCGAGCCTCAGTGTGATCGGCGGCGGCGGCGCCGCGATGCCGGAGGCCGTGGCGCGCAAGCTCAAGGAGCTGTGCGGTCTCACCTACATCGAAGGCTATGGCCTCACCGAGACACTGGCGCCTTCGCATATCAATCCGGACGATCGACCCAAGGAGCAGTGCCTCGGCATTCCCGTGTTCGATGTCGACTCACGCATCATCGATCCGGAAACGCTCAAGGAACTGCCGCAGGGAGAGACGGGCGAGATCGTGACGCACGGTCCGCAGGTGCTCGAGGGCTACTGGAAGCAGCCGGCGGAAAACGAGAGCTGCTTTCTCACGCTCGACGGCAAGCGCTTCTTTCGCACCGGTGATCTCGGTCGCATCGATGACGAGGGCTATTTCTTCTTCGTCGATCGCTTGAAACGCATGATCAATGCGGCAGGCTACAAGGTGTGGCCGGCGGAGGTCGAGTCGCTCCTCTACGCACATCCCGCAATTCAGGAGGCTGTGGTGATCGCCAAACAGGACGAGCGG
>JBGPLJ010000207.1:0-6699 GCA_041486385.1 Steroidobacteraceae bacterium | reverse complement strand
GTCCGCCGCCGAGCGCCTGCTGCACGAGTTCCGCGTTGATAATCGGATTGCGTGACAGTGCGACGTTGTGGCGCACGACGTTGTAGAGCTGGCGGACGTTGCCGGGCCATTCCGCGGTCGCAAGGAGCTCGACCGCTTCGGGCGCGTAGATCTTGCGCTGATTGCTCTCGCGCGCGATCTGCTCGAGGAAATGTCCCACGAGGAGCGGAATGTCTTCCCGCCGCTTGGCAAGCGGTGGCATGTCGATATGCACGACGTTCAGCCGGTAGTAGAGATCCTCCCGGAATTGCCCGCCGACCATGAGCTGTGTGAGATCCCGATGCGTCGCGGAGATGACGCGGACATTCACTGCGATCGCGTCCGTGCTGCCGACTGGGCGAATCTGATTTTCCTGCAATACCCGCAGAAGCTTCACCTGCAGGCGCATCGGCATATCGCCGATCTCATCAAGCAGGATCGTGCCACCTTCGGCGGACTGGAACAGGCCCTTGTGAGTACGAATGGCACCCGTGAATGCGCCCTTTTCATGGCCGAAGAGTTCGCTTTCAAGAAGGTCCTCGGTCATGGCGCTGCAGTTGATCGCGACGAATGGATGCGCGCGCCGCGCGCTCGCCTTGTGAATCGCGCGGGCCAGCAATTCCTTGCCCGTGCCGCTCTCGCCGGTGATCAGCACGCGGGCATCTGTGCCCGCCACCATGTGGGCCTGCGCGAGCTTTTCCTCCATCAGTGCGCTGCGCGTAATGATTTCGGACCGCCAATCTTCGTCGCTCTGCGCGATCCCCGAGATGCGCAGCGCCTTCTCCACCTGATCGAGGAGCTCCTGCTTGTCGATGGGCTTGGTCAGAAATCCAAAGGCACCGCTCTGGGTCGCGTGCACCGCGTCCGGGATCGTGCCATGCGCCGTCAGAATGATGACGCGCAGACCCGGCCAGCGGCTCTGCAATTCCTTCAGCAGACCCATGCCGTCCATCTGATCCATGCGCAGGTCCGTGATGACGAGGTCTGGCCGGAAGCGTCCGGCCGCATTCAGGGCGGCGGCTGCGCTTTCCACGGCTTCGACATCGTAGTTCTCCGCGCGCAGCCGGATTGTCAGGAGGCGCAGCAGCCCCGGATCGTCATCGACGACGAGAATCTTGGGCTTGCGCTTGGGCGTGGTGTTCAAGGCTGGTTTCCATTCGAGTTGCGGTTGATGCTCGAGCGCTGTTCGATATGTGTGACGGCATCAAGTTTTGCCAGGGCTTCATCAAGTTCTTTGCGCAGGCGCTTGTTCTCATCGAGCTCCGCCTGCAGGCGGCGGGCAGCCGCGGTGCTACGGTCGCGTTCGGCACGCGCGGACTCCTGCTGCAGCCGGCGATTCTCCTCTGACAGCACGAGGCGCAGTTCGATCTGCCTGAGTTCCACTGCGACGAGCGCCTGTTCGGCTGGCAGCAGCAATTCGGGCGATGCAAGGAGTTGCGCGAGCAGCTTCTGCGCGGCCGTTGCATCGCTGCCGCCGTGGCCGGGCGTGGCAAGCGCCAGCGCATAGCGCAGCCGATTGGCCGTTGTCGGTGACAGGTCAGCGGCCTCGCGCGTCTGCTGAAAGGTTTCGGCCTGCACGGCCGGATCCGACTGACTTAACTTGCGCATGGTCTCAAGATACTCCGCGATCACGCTCCCGTCGGCACGCGGCTTGGCTGGCTCGACCTCGGTCTGGTCGGCGCCGCGCAGCACATTGCCGAGACTGCAGCCTGCGAGCGCGAAGCACACGACGCTCGCAGCCATGAATCGCTCAAGCCGCATTCGCCCGTTCCTTCGGCTCGCCCGCGAGCTGGCGCATCGGCAAGCGCAAGCGGAAATGCGCGCCCGGGAATTTACCATCGAGAATGTCAACCGTGCCGCCGTGCGCGTGCGCGAATTCCAGTACCACCGACAGGCCGATCCCCGTGCCTTTCACATGGCCGCCCTGCGGGGTGCGGCCCTGATAGAAGGCTTCGAAGATGCGTGCTCGATCCTCCGCCGCGATACCCGGGCCGCTGTCGGCGACATCGAGTGTCAGCTGTTCGCGCTCGTTGCGCGCGTGAATATGGATCGAGCCACCACGCGGAGTGAATTTGATGGCATTCGACAGCAGGTTGTCGAGTATCAGGCGCAGCTTCGCGCGATCGGCGATCACCACCAGGTCGTCGATCTGCACATCGAGGCGCACCCGCTGACCGATGAGCGTCAACTGCTGCGCTTCGAGCACGTGCTTGACGAGCGGCCGCAGCCGAAACTCCGACAATTCAAGTCCCGTACTCTGGGCCTGCCAGGCGCTGAAGCTCAGGAGGTTTTCGATGAGCCGCTGCAGCTTCATGCCGTTTTCCCTGAGGATTGCCGTGACCTCGCGCTGTCCGCTTTCGAGAGGTCCGACGGCGCCATCCATCAGGAGTTCCGTGCCTTCGCGGATGTTCGCGAGCGGCGTCTTCAGTTCATGCGACATGTGCCGCAGGAATCGGTTCTTTTCCTGCGCGAGATCGAGGAGCCGCACGCGCAGCCACTCGAGCTGCCGGCCGAGCGCCTCGAGATCGCTCGGCCCCTGCACTGCGATCGCCCGCGAGAAGGTGCCGCGGCCCAGTTCGCCGATAGCGCGATCGATCTGACGCAACGGACGCGCGAGGCGCAAGGTTACGAAGGCCACGATGACAATGGTGATCGGCAACAGCATGGCCGACTGCCAATATAGTGTGCGCTGTGCGCGTTCGGTCGCGGCCTGCAGCTTGTTCAACTGCAATTCGATCTGCTGATTCGTGCCTTGCGCGTAAGCGCGCGCTGCGTCCGCCATCGCAGTGAAACCCGCAACGACCTGACTGACCGCTGCTGCGTCCTGACCCGCGGCACGCAGCGCGGCGTCCTGCTTGACGCCCATCGTGCCGATCGCCTCGAGCGTCTTCAACGCCGCCGCAGGCTGCGGCAGGCCTTCCAGGTTGTTCACCGTATCGAGAAATCGCTGCTGATTGTCCCGATAGACGTCGAGCAGATCGCGCCGGCCCAGCACCTGATAGAGACGCGCCGTGCGCTCGAGCGCGGCGATTTCTTCGGATAGCACCTGATTGTGGCGCGTGATGTCGACACCCTGTCGAACCAGTGTCTTGCTCTCGTCGGCGAGGGACCGGATCTGGATAGCAGCGTTCACGACCGCAACGAACAGCGGCACCGCAACGAGCGAGAATCCGATGAGCAGCAGACCGCTGAGCGAGCGGGGGCGGGCGAGTCGCATGGCCGGCATTCTAGCAGTCAGGGCGGCGCGGGAAACCTGTTTCTCGTTGCGGTTTACTTTGCCAATCAAAGACCTGCAAAGACGCGCGATTGAGTCAAACCGCTATTTCCAGGGCTCCGCAAGCAGCTTTTGTTCCCACGCATAGCAGCTTCGGATAATTTCACCGAGGTCATCGAGGCGCGGTGTCCACTGCAGCACCGAACGCACTCGGGCCGCTCGCGCCACCAGTGCCGGAGGATCGCCCGCACGGCGCGGCGCCAGGATGGTGCTGATCTTCCGGCCCGCGACCTTTTCCACCATGGCAATGACTTCGCGGACGCTGTGACCGTGGCCATAGCCGCAGTTGAGCGTCACCGACGCGCCGCTGCCGCGCAGGTAGTCGAGTGCTTTGAGGTGCGCCTCCGCGAGATCTTCGACGTGTATGTAGTCGCGCACACCCGTGCCGTCAGGCGTCTCATAGTCGGTGCCAAAGATCGTAACCGACGGCCGCTTGCCAACCGCGGCTTCACACGCGACTTTCGTGAGGAGCGTTGCGTTCGGAGTCGCTTGCCCGATGCGGCCCTTCGGATCAGATCCTGCAACATTGAAATAGCGCAACGTGACGTAGCGCAACGCGCTCGCGGCGGCAAGATCGCGCAGGATCCACTCGCTCATGAGCTTTGACGTGCCGTAAGGGTTGATCGGCGCGACCGGCGTGTCTTCCGCGGCGAACCCCCCGGCTGCAATGCCGTAGACCGCAGCGGTCGACGAAAAGACAAAGTGCTTCACGGCCGCGCGATCGCAGGCTTCCAGTAGGTTGCGGGTCGCGGCGGTGTTGTTGCCGTAGTACTTCAGTGGCCGCTCGACCGACTCAGGCACAATGGTATGCGCCGCGAAATGCAATACGGTGTCAATACCGTGATCGCCGAGGAGTTTCCCGACGAGCTGCATGTCCCCGACATCGCCGACGCAGAGCTCCGCCCCAAGCACTGCCTGGCGAAAGCCGCTCACCAGGTTGTCGAGAACAACCACTCGCTCGCCACGCTCGATCAGCTGGCGTACGACGTGGCTGCCGATATAGCCGGCGCCACCGGTCACCAGAACGCTCGCTCGATGCACGATTTTTCCTTGAGGTTGGCCAGGGGTTACTTGCGATCGGGGGTCATAATAGCCAAGGTCCGGGCCCAAAGAACGAGATCGAAGTCCTGTCCATGGCACAAGATCCGCACCATGAAGATTCGCACGGCGAAGAAACGCCATTCGCCGAGCTCTCCCCGGATCTCGTGATTGAGGCGATCGAGCGGCTGGATTTCCCCTGTGATGGCCGTGTTCTTGCCCTGAACAGCTACGAAAATCGCGTCTATCAAATTGGCGTGGAAGAGCGGGCGCCGGTGGTGGCGAAGTTCTACCGCCCGGCCCGCTGGACGCGAGCCGCCATCCTTGAGGAACACGAGTTTTCGCTCGCCCTGGCTGGTGCAGATGTGCCCGTGGTAGCGCCCATGGTGGTGCGCGGCGAGTCGCTGCACGACATTGCAAGGTATCCCTATGCGGTGTTTGAGCGTCGCGGCGGCCGTTGGCCCGAACTCGGCACCACCGACGATCGAGTACTGATGGGCCGATTTATCGGCCGGCTGCACCTCGTTGGCGCGGCGGGCCGCTTCCAGCATCGGCGGCGGCTGAGTGCCGAAGAGTTCGGCTGGCACGCGCGTGCGGTCGTCCTCGATTGTCCCTTCCTGCCAAGCTATGTGATCGACAAATACGCCGATCTCACGGAACAGCTGATCGCGCGGGCGGAAGATGCGCTGGCGCCGGGCGGCTTGTTCACGCCACTGAGAATTCACGGCGATTGCCATCGTGGGAACGTGCTCTGGACCGATGCCGGACCACATTTCGTCGATCTGGACGACTGCATGACCGGGCCTGCGATTCAGGACTTGTGGATGTTGCTGGCAGGAAGCCGCGATGAATCGCGGCGGCAGATGGCCGACTTCGTTGAAGGGTATGAGCAATTCCGCCCCTTCGACCGCATCGAGCTGGCGCTGATCGAGCCTTTGCGCGCATTGCGCCTGGTGCATTATTCAGGGTGGCTCGCCGCGCGGTGGCAGGATCCGGCGTTTCCAAGGGCCTTTCCCTGGTTCAGCGAGCCGCGCTATTGGGAAGATCACCTGTCCGCGCTGAGCGAGCAGCTGGACCTCCTGGATTCCGAGCCGCTGGAACTGTAATGCCGATCCGTAGATTTCCGGCGCCCGGGACCCTGTGGTAGCGTGCCGACCCTATGTCAGATTCCCGGACCCGATTCCTGACGCTCCTGGTGTGCGCAGTCTTCTGCGTGGCGTGCGGCAAGGACCCCAAATCAGCACCCGCCGGCGCTGGGCCTGCACCGGTTGTGACCAAGCACTCGGACGATCCCGAAGGCCCGACCGTTGAAGACGCGGAGAAGCAGACGGCCGACATGATTCATGGGGTGAGCCCGGGCAAACCAACGGCGCCGGTGGACCTGAAATTCAGTCTCGAAGCGAAGCCGGGCGTTGGCTCGACCCTCGCAATCGACCTGGCCGTGATAGCCACCGGCCCCAGCGATTCGCTGACACTGTCGGTCCAGGCGGGCGATGGGCTTGAAGTGGATGCGTCGACCAGTCTCGCCACCTTTCCGAAATCGCCGCTTGGGGCACTCTATCGCCATCAGTTGAAGGTGACGCCGCGTGCAGAAGGTGTCTACTTCGTGGACGTCGTGGTGACAGCGGCGGTTCCCGGTGGCCCGCAATCTCGCAGCTTTGCGATCCCCATCCTCGTGGGCAGTGCCGCAGCGCTCGACAAGCCTGACACCCCCGGGTCGACCGGCTGACCCACCCCAGCTGACGCCCCCCGCTGAGGGCCAAATTGCGCCTGACGGCATAACGGACGTGACCGGGCGCCGGTGATCGTTATAATGCGCGACCTTTTTGGCTTGGCTCGCTTTAAGTGCCGATTTTTGGGCCAATTATTGGGTCAATATTGGGCCTAATTGGCTAATTCCGGGCCGACTACCGGCCATTCTTCTGGGGCATCCTCACGTGCACGAGCAACTGCGCAACATCGCGATCATCGCGCACGTCGATCATGGCAAGACGACGCTGGTCGATCAGCTGCTGAAGCAGTCCGGCACCTTCGCAGCCCGCGAGGTCATGCCTGAGCGCATGATGGATTCGAACGTGCTCGAGCGCGAGCGCGGCATCACGATCCTCGCGAAGAACACCGCGATCCGCTGGCGCGACTACCGGATCAATATCGTCGATACGCCGGGGCACGCCGATTTCGGCGGCGAGGTCGAGCGCGTGCTCTCGATGGTCGACAGCGTGCTGCTGCTTGTCGATGCGGTCGACGGGCCAATGCCGCAGACGCGCTTCGTGACGCAGAAAGCCTTCGCCCATGGACTGCGCCCGATTGTCGTCATCAACAAGATCGATCGCCCGGAGGCCCGGCCGCACTGGGTACTCGATCAGACT
>JBGPLJ010000206.1:0-6752 GCA_041486385.1 Steroidobacteraceae bacterium | reverse complement strand
GTGTACTTGTTGACGTCGATTTCCGCCGGCACTCCCTGCGGGTAGTTCTTCAGCCAGATTCTATCCACCAGTCATCCCCCGGGAGCTAGCGCGAGTGCCCGTAACGAATGCCGCTAGCATCGGCTGTTCGCCGCGTCCCAAGCAAGGATTTCAGCATCGGCCAGACGTTATCGAGGAGCTTGTGCTGCGCGTAGGCTGTGGGGTGAATCTGATCCCATTGCATCAGACGGCTGTCGAGCGCGACACCGTCCAGGAGAAACGGCACTAGCGGCGTCGCCAGACGTTTCGACAGCTCTTTGTAGATATCCTGAAAGCCGTTGACATAGGTTGCCCCGTAGTTGGCGGGCATGCGCATGCCGACGAGCAAGACGAGTGCCCCGGAGGAGCGCGACGCCACGATCATCGCCTCCAGATTCCTGCGTATTACATCGAGCGGCAGCCCCCGCAAGCCATCGTTGCCGCCAAGTTCGATGATTACAATCTTCGGATGATGCAGCTCGAGCGCTCGCGGCAAGCGCGCTAGACCTCCCGAAGTCGTTTCGCCGCTGACGCTGGCATTTACTACGCGGTATCCGTACCCTTGCTGTTGCAACCTGCTCTGCAGCAGTGCGACCCAGCCTTCTTCGACATGAATTCCATAGCCGGCACTGATGCTGTCGCCAAGCACGAGTAGCGTCCGCGGAGATGGCGGTGAGCCGGCCTCTGCGATGAGCGCAGCAACTAGCAGAATTCCGGCGGCGATCAGACGAAGCACCATGGTAGGACGTAGCGTTCTCAAAGCGGAAAACCTCGGCAAGGAGGTTAGCAGCCCCGAAGGCCCGCTGACCATCCTCGCAGCCGTGGATCTCGACATAGAGGCGGGCGACACAGTCGCAATTGTGGGTCCCTCAGGCGCTGGAAAATCGACGCTGCTGGCGCTGCTCGCGGGCCTCGACGAGCCAAGCACCGGCAAAGTGTGGCTGAACGGCGCTGAATTCAGTTCGCTGGATGAAGACGGCCGCGCGCGCATGCGTGCCCAGCAGGTCGGATTTGTCTTCCAGTCCTTCCATTTGGTTCCTTCGCTCACCGCCCTCGAAAATGTGATGCTGCCCCTCGAACTCGCAGGCCGACGAGATGCGCGCGAAGCGGCGCGCCAGGTGCTCGCGAAGGTCGGCCTCGGATCGCGTGTGCAGCACTATCCGCGACAACTGTCCGGCGGCGAACAACAGCGCGTCGCGATTGCGCGCGCATTCGTCATCCAGCCAGCCGTGCTCTTCGCCGACGAGCCGACCGGTAACCTTGATACAGCGACCGGCGCGCGCATCATCGAACTCCTGTTCGAACTGAACCGCGCGTCGGGCACGACACTGATTCTCGTGACGCACGATCAGAACATCGCGAGCCGCTGCCGCCGGCATGTAATTCTCGAAGCGGGTCACGTGGTGAGTTGAAGTGAAAGCGCTGAGATTTGCCCTCGCGGTTCTCGCACGAGATATCAAATCGGGTGAACTCACCGTGCTCGTGCTTGCGGTGACCCTTGCGGTCGCTGCGCTGACCGGCGTCGGCTTCTTCACCAATCGCATCGGCCAGGCCGTCTCGCTGCAGGCCGCGGAAGTCATCGCCGCGGACCTGCGCCTCGAATCGACCAGGCCAATCGCCGACTCGGTATTCGCCGAGGCGCACCGCCGCGGCCTGAATACGGCGCGTACGACGTCCCTCGTGAGCGTCGTATTCGTTCAAGAGCAAAGTCAGCTGACGGCATTGCGCGCTGTGACCGCAGGCTATCCACTCCGCGGTGCGCTCCGAATCGCCGATCGACCGTTCGGTCCGGGTCGGGCCGTCGCGACGATTCCCCAATCGGGCGAAGGCTGGGCGGATTCGCGGCTGATCGCTCGCCTCGGCATCCGTGTTGGCGACGAACTGACGGTTGGGGCGACTCGTCTTCGCGTCACCCACATTCTCGAATATCGGCCCGATCAGGGCTCGCAGTTTGTCGACCTCGCGCCGACCGTCCTTATTAATGAAGGCGACCTTGCTGCTACCGCACTCATCGCTCCCGGCAGTCGCGTGACCTATGCAGCCTTGTTCGCTGGTGACCGTGACGCTGTCGCTGACTTCAAGTTGTACCTCGAGCAGCACAAAGCGCCGGCGGAGCGCCTGCTCAATGTCGAAGAATCCAGTCAGCAGATCGGTTCATCGGTCAAGCGCGCCGGACAATTTCTGAATCTCGCCGGGCTGGTCAGCGTCCTTCTGTCAGCAATAGCCGTGGCGATGTCGGCCCGACGCTACGCGCGTCGGCACCTCGACGTCGTGGCGCTCATGAAATGCATGGGCGCCACGCAGAACTTCATTCTCGCGATCAGCGTCATCGAATTGCTGGTGCTCGCGCTCGCAGCGGGCATCGTGGGCACAGCCATCGGCTACGGCGCACAGCAGATACTGGCCTATATCGTGCGCGAATTGCTCAGCGGCACTCTGCCGCCGCCGTCGTTCGAGCCGGCTTTCATGGGCCTCGTGACTTCAATGACCGTGCTGACGGGATTCGCGCTGCCGCCGCTGCTGCAGCTTCGCACGGTTCCGCCACTGCGAGTTCTGCGCCGTAATCTGGATCCGCCGAAGCTGCGCTATGCAGCAACCTATGTGCTGGCCGTTGCCGCCGTGCTCGCGATGATCGCGTGGGTCGTGCGCGATATCGATCTCACGCGCTGGATCGGCATCAGCATGCTGCTGACGTTCGCGGTGCTCTATGGCGCCGGTCATCTGCTGGTTCTCTCGTTGTCCGGCCTGCGTGGTCGCGTGGGCGTCGCGTGGCGCTACGGGCTCGCAAACATCGCGCGGCGCGGGCGCGAGAGCGCGGTGCAGATCGTGGCGTTCGGGCTCGGCCTGACGGTACTGCTGTTGCTTGTGGTCGTGCGTACAACATTGCTGCAGGAATGGCGGGCGAGCCTGCCGCCGGGAGCTCCGAATCACTTCTTCATCAATATCCGGCCGGAGGAACGCGCGCCCATCGAGAAGTTCTTCGCCGACCGCCAGATTCCGGCGCCGGAACTGTTTCCAATGATTCGCGCGCGCCTCATCGAAGTGAATGGGAACAAAGCGACTGCATTGCCGGGCCTCGGCGATCGCGGCCGCGGATTCGCCGAGCGCGAGCAGAACCTCACCTGGACACCCACGCTGCCGGCCGACAATGAGATCACCTCGGGTCATTGGTGGCGTAGTGACGAGCTGGGCAAGCCGCTCGTGTCGATCGCGAGCGAATACGAGCGTGACCTCAACTTGAAGCTCGGCGATCGACTGCTCTTCGACGTCGCCGGTGAACCGCTCGAAGTGAAGGTTGCCAGCATTCGCAAAGTGCGTTGGGACAGTTTTCATCCGAACTTCTTTCTCGTCCTGTCACCGGGACTCCTCGACAACGCGGCGGGCACGTACATGACGAGCGTGCATCTCACGCCGGAACAGAAGCCGCTGCTGGTCGATCTGGTGCGCCAGTTTCCTGGCGTGTCGGTGTTTGATATCGACCGTCTGCTTTCGCAGGTCCGGGACGTCATGGACAAGGCGTCGCGAGCGGTCGAGTACGTATTCCTGTTTACACTGCTCGCTGGCGTGATGGTCTTGCTCGCCGCGATTCAATCGACACGCGACGAACGTCTCTATGAGAGCGCCATCTTGCGCACGCTCGGCGCGAGCCGGCGCACCGTGCTCGAGAGCGTCGCGGCCGAATTCACCATGCTGGGACTGCTTGCGGGCGCGCTCGCTGCGATTTGCTCAGGTACCGTCGGACATCTGCTCGCGACCCGCGTGTTCTCCATTCCATCCTCCTTGCCCTTGATCTTCAAGGTGGTGGCGTGGGGATTGCTGGCCGGTGCCTTGCTGGTGGGCATCACCGGCACCTGGGCCGCGCGCTCGGTGGTCAATTACCCGCCGATCGCGACTCTGCGCCAGGAATAGCCGTGGCCGAGGCCTCCCATGCGCGCACCGATCGAGTCCCAGGCGTCCGCGAGCGCGCGCCGATGGTCGGCTGGTACGACCCGAAAACGCTGTTTCTGTCGGGTTTCATGGCGGCGGTGTCATGGCTTTTCGGCCGCTATGCGGACCGGCGGGTCATATCGGCGATCGGTGGCTCGCCGCAGCCCGCATTCGATTATTCGCAAGCCGAGGGTGATTTCTGGTGCGACTACGTCAGCGACATTGGTGACGGTTGGAACCCGACCTACGCTATCGCTCGTCAGGTCGCTCAACCAACGCTCGAGTTCACGGCGGGCGACGGCGTCACGCAGCGCTTGCCGCGGGGCCGTCTGCTGCTGTTTGGGGGCGATCAGGTCTATCCGTATCCGACACGTGATGACTACGAGCGCAAGACTGAGGCGCCTTACGCAATCGCTTTCCGCGGTCAATCGGAGCGTCCCGATGTGTTCGCGCTGCCGGGCAATCACGACTGGTATGACGGCCTCGTTGCCTTCACGCGCGTTTTCTGCCGACCCGACCGCGGCTTCGCCGGCTGCCCCACCCGACAGACTCGCAGCTACTACGCACTGAAGCTTCCGGCGAACTGGTGGCTGTTTGCAATCGATCTGCAACTCGGGACCGATCTCGATGAGCCGCAAGTACGCTATTTCCAGGAAATCGCGCGCGACCTGCCGGCTGACGTACGCGTCATTCTCTGCGTTCCATTTGCGCAATGGATCATGGAGAAGGCGTATCCCGGCTATCCAGAATATGCCGACACCACACTCAAGTTCTTTGCGGAACGCATCATCGGCCGGCCCGTCGATGTGTATCTGACCGGGGACCTGCATTCTTATCGGCGTCACGAAGCAAGCGACGGCGTGCAGAAGATCGTGTCCGGCGGCGGCGGTGCCTTCATGCATCCAACGCATGCGCCGGAGGCGGAGACGTTGCCCGGCGGATTTCGCGAAAAGGTCTGCTACCCCGACCACGCCACGTCGAGTCGGCTCAACTGGAGAAATCTCGCTTTTCCCTTCATCAATCCCGGATGCGGAATTGCGATGGCGGTGATGTACCTGTTGTCGGCCTGGCTGGTCGCCGCGAGCTATGAGGGCCAGCCGCTCACAAGCGTCGGCGTGGCGGCGAAGATCGCAGCGGCCATCGCGCTCATGAATCCTGGCACCGGCTTGTGGTTCGCCGCGCTCATTGGCGCGTTTGTGTTCTTCACCGATACACACGTGCGCTGGTACCGGCTCTTTGGCGGGATTACGCACGCGCTTGCGCAGATCGGCGCGAGTCTCGCTTTGCTATGGGGCAGCGCTTACGTGGTTGACGCGTGGATCGAGCTGCCCGCGACCTCGCTGAGGCATCCGCTCGCGGTGGGTGCGCTCGTTGCCGCGGGCGGAGCGCTCATAGGCAGCTGGATTCTCGGCATCTATCTGATGACATCGCTCGCGATTTACGGCCGTCATGCCAACGAGGCATTTTCCGCGCTGAGAATCGAGGATTGGAAACAGTTCCTGCGCCTGAGAATTGGCCGCGACGGCACGCTCAGCATCTTCGTGATAGGCATCGATCGCGTCGCGCGGCGCTGGCAGAAGCGGGAAGTGAACGGTGAGACAACGCTCGTACCGCAGGACAAACGGGCTACGCCGCCGCAACTCATCGAGACAGTCGCGGTAAAGCCTACGGACCGTCGACCTTCACGTTGAGCCACGCAACCGGGATAGTCTCTCCGCGCAGCGTGATGCCCTCGATCTGCATGCGATAGAGGCCGGGAGTCACTCCCGAGGTGTTGAAGTTGAACTTCAGCTGACCGTTGGAATCCTTCAGAACGCGATCGATCGTGCCGACGCGCGCCTGATCTTTCTTGTCGATGGTTACGCGAAACGCGTTCTGCAATGCGAACGACATGTCGACTTTCATTTCGATCAATTGCGGCCGCTCACCGCCGTAGATGCTCAATTGTGGCCGTTCGGATTTCATGCGTTCCGGATGAATGAGCACGGAGCGCGCCTCAGTCGGCGGTTTGAGCGGGCCTGTCACCAGGCGATGCTCGAGACTGGACACGTTTGAGCGCTCGCCCGCGTACTTCGAGCCAAGCACAATGAGCGCAATGACCAGCGCGAATATCAAAGCCGCGGCGCCGACGAGCACCGGCATGGTCTTCCAGGGTTTCTCTTTCGGGTCGAGCGTATCGGCACGGCCGCCTGCTTCCAGGAGCCGCATGCCGCGATTCAAGCGGTCTGCGATCTTGAGCTCATCGAGGAGTTCCGGGTGCTCGAGACAGTAGCGTTCGAAGTCGAACTGGCCTTTGAGCGGCAATCGGCCCGAGAGGTACTTCTCGATGATCTGATTTTCTTCGATGAACTTTGCGTCCATGGCCGGGCTCGTGGCTCTCCCTTCCTGCATCGTCGCGGCGGCGGCTACCATGATCTTACGCCTGTCTCAGCCGCGACCCGAGCGCGCAACACCGTGGCGCATTGGATTGCCAGCGGCGCGTCGTGGGCTTCGCGTACGTGAATCCGTGGCGACGGTGGGGACGGTAACCTGCAGCAAGCGAACGACGCGCGCGACGAACGCGAGCCTCCATTCGGGGCGAAAACCACAGTCCTGCATTGACCTTACCTTACCGATCAAGACGTTCGGGCGAACCAGGGATAATCGTGCATCAGCCGACTGCGGCACTGCGTGCAGGCGCTCACAATCCGCCCACCCGGACAGTGACGCAGGTGGCAAATTGCCGTCGAAAAGACCGAATTTGGCCTTCGGGGACACTCTTATATATATAGGCCTCTCCGGCCTGTTCCCTCTCCCCCTTCTGGGGG
>JBGPLJ010000205.1:0-6756 GCA_041486385.1 Steroidobacteraceae bacterium | reverse complement strand
CTGCAGCATCGGCGCCATGCCGAGAAAGAGGCCTGACATTCCGGTGGGGCAATCGTCACTCGCCGCGGGTGGACTCGCTGGTTCGTTGGCTTGCGGCGTACCGCCGGCGCTCGCAGTGCCGCTGAAAAGAAGCGTGATTGCCAATGTAGCTATTGCCGCGAGCGTCCGCATTGCCGTCGCCTCCGTCACGTGTCGGGGCGCCATTGCCGCCCGTGACTGCAAGGCTACGAGTGCGTTGCCAGGCAAGCAAGACCGGCTCGACGCTAGGACGACGGTGGCGGCTGCTGCAGGAAGCGCCACGGAGAAATCTCCGAGCCGCGCTCGACCGGGACCTCGATCAGGCTCGGTCCGGATTCCTTGAGCGCCCGCTCGAGCGCCACTTGCAGCTGCGCGGGCGATGACGCGCGCGCTCCCGGTACGCCGAACGCGTCCGCGAGTTTCATGAAGTCAGGATTTCTGAGGTCCGAGCCGATCACACGTCCATTGAACTCGACCTGCTGATCGCGGCGCACGTTGCCGAACGAGTTGTTGTTGAAAACGATGGTGGTGAGGCCGATGCCGTACTGCACTGCCGTGGCGAGATCCTGCACGCCGAACATGAAACCGCCATCGCCGGTGATCGACACCACGGGTTTATCGGGCCGCGCAACCTTCACGCCGAGCGCCATTGGAAATCCGGCGCCGAGTGTTCCCTGATAGCCCGAGCCGATGAAGGTTCGGGGTGCGTAGACCGGGAAACCGAACCACGACGTGAACCCGACCTGCGATATCTCATCGACAAACAAGCCGTCGCGAGGCAGGACGGCACGAATCACCTTGAGATAGGCCATCTGCGGCTGAATCGCTTCGATTTCGCGCGCCGCGATTTCCTTCGCGGCGCGTGCCGCAGCGCGCCGCCCAGGGCCGCCGGCGCCGAGCCGACGCAACGCGGCGGTGAGACACATGGCACCATCGGTCGCGTCGGCCACAATTGCAATATCTGCCGGGAAACGCCGCATCTCTTGCGGGTCGATGTCGATGCGGATCGTCTGCAATCCTGGCGGCTGCCACTGCCAGCGCCAGGAAGTGATCTCGAGACGCGTACCGATGCCGATGAGGACATCGGTCTCGGGCCAGAGTTTGTAGGCAGAGGCGACCGTCATGCCGAGATCATGATCGTCGCTCACGATCCCCCGGCCGCTGCGGAACGACATCACCGGCGCGCCGAGGAGCTCCGCAAGCTCGACAACCGCCGCGCTCGCATTCATGGCTCCACCGCCGACCACGATCAGCGGCGCGCGCGCCTGCTTCACAAGTCGCGCCGCCCGCTCGATCTGATCGAGATCGACGGGAGGGTCAGCTGGCGCCGGCGCGATAGGCGGAAAGGTCACTTCGTCCGTCGACGTGAAATAGTCCCACGGCGCTTCGATCGCCGCAGGTCCGTTGCGCCCCGACAGCATCTGCCGAAAGGCCTCATCGATGATCCGGGGCGCATCTGCCGGAAGGTCGATCCGCTCGGACCACTTGGTGAGCAGGCGCAGCGTTGCGAGCTGATCGGGCATTTCATGCAGATGACCGCGTCCGCGACCGAGGAAGGCCCGCGGCACCTGACCCGTGAGACAAAGCACCGGCGCGTTGCAACCGTAGGCCGTGAGCAATGCCGCGCTGGTGTTCAGCATGCCGGGACCCGGAACGACGGCATAGGCGCTGGGACGTCCGCTTGCCTTGTGAAACCCAAGCGCCATGTATGCACACGTCTGCTCATGGCGCGGCGTGATCAACGTAAGTTCCGATGCGCGCCGCGCGAACGCGTCGAACAATCCATAGATCTGCGCGCCCGGCAGTCCGAATACCGTATCGATGCCGTGACGGATCAGGCTTTGCGCAATGGCGTCGCCGCCAGTCATCATTGTCATGGCGGCTTTATATCACTTGAGGAGGGCAGCCAAGGCAGCATCCGCGGTGACACCGTCGATCTCGATCACTTTGCGGCGACTCGTTGCGCCCGCGGCGATGCGGACGTAGCGCTTTGCGAGATCGAGCTTATCTGCAATGAATTCGACCAGTGCTTCGTTCGCGGCATTGTCGACTGGCGGCGCCGCCAATCGAATGCGTACGCTGTCGCCGTGCATGCCAGCGACCGCCGTCTTTGATGCGCGCGGCTGGACGTAGACTTTGATTCGGGTGCCGTTGGCCACGCGAACATCGTACCGCGAGGCTCGAGGAGGGGGCGACCTTGCATAGGACTGCGGCGCCGGTTAGCTTCTTCGCCCATGGAACAAAAACGCAGGATTGTTCCGCCTGTCTATCTGCTCCTGACCCTGCTGGTCATGACAGGCCTCTGCTATCTGATGCCGCTCGCGCGCGTCGTGCCGGTGCCGTGGTCATACCTCGGCGCAATCCTGGTGGCGTTGGGCATTGGTCTCAGCGTAACGGGAGCGACCTCCTTCCGGCGCGCCGGGACGCCCGTCATCCCTTTCGAACTCTCGACCCAACTCGTCACCCACGGACTCTACCGGGTGACGCGCAATCCGATGTATCTCGGGATGGTAATAGCGCTGATCGGGACCGCCGTGCTCTTTGGCACGCTGAGCGCATTCCTCCCGATCCCGATCTTCGTGTGGATCATCCAGGCGAATTTCATCCGCGGCGAGGAGCGCTTCCTCGAAGAGATCTTCGGCGAGCCCTATCGCGCCTATAAGAACAAGGTGCGGCGCTGGCTCTGAGCGGCACGCGGCGGCTCACAAGCGATCGCGAATTTCCGCCGGCAGCAGGGCCTTGAACCGCCGGCTCAAGCTGAGCTCGGTGCCATCGCGCAGGAGCAGCTGATAGTCGCCGTGAAACCAGGGCCGGAGCTCCGTGATGAAGTCGACGCGCACGATGTGCGAGCGATGCACGCGCAGGAACCGTGATGGATCGAGCTGGGCAGCAAGACTGCCCAAGGTTTCGCGCAGGAGATATTTGCGGCCCGTCGTGAACACCTCCACATAATTGTCGGCGGCCGCGACTCTCAGGACATCGCCGGTCGGGACGAACACTGTGCGCTCGCCATCCCGAATCAGTATCTGTGTGAGTGGAGGCTTGCGGTCCGGGAGGCCGGCGAGCAGGCGGCGCACGCGCTCTTCAACGTCGGCGACATCGGCTTCCTTGAGCGCTGCCCGAGTCCGTTCGACGCTTTGCAGGAATCGCTCGCGATCGAACGGCTTCAGCAGATAGTCGAGCGCGTGCAACTCGAACGCCCGCACAGCATGCTCGGAGAACGCGGTCGTAAAGACAATGAGGGGCGCAGCGTCTGCGCCGCCCGCATCGAGCACATCGAATCCGGATTCCGCGCCGAGTTGAATATCGAGATACAGAACCGCGGGATGGAACTGCGCGATCGCCGCCCGGCCCGTGGCCACGCTGTCAGCTTCGGCGGCGATCGTGAACTCCGGCAGCTCCGCGAGGAACCGCTTGAGCTTCGCGCGCGCGGGCGGTTCGTCATCGACGATCACGACTCGGTGCGTCACGCGCTCACCACGGGAAACGCCAGCCACACACGCGTGCCGCCCTCTGCGAGTGGCGCCACATGGAATTCATGCTGCGCCGGAAAGAGGAGCTCAAGGCGGTGCTTCACGTTGCTCAAGCCCGTGCCCATCTTGATGGGCCACACTATGCCTACGCCGTCGTCGGCCACCAGGCAGGTCAACTGCTCCGCACGGCGTCGAATCTCGACGCGCAGACACCCGCGGCCCTCAACGAGGCCGTGTCGCAACGCGTTCTCGACGATGGGTTGAATGAGAAGGCGTGGAACCTGTAACGCCTCGAGCCCAGGCTCGACCGTCAACTCGAGCGCCAGCTGGCCACGGAATCGCTCGGCCATCAGATCGAGATAACCTCGCAGAAGCTCAACTTCGCGGCCGAGCGCGACGAATACGCTCTCATCGGTGTCGTACGCCGCCCGGAGCAGATCCGCGAGACGCGTCATCATGCGATCCGCGGCCTCGACATCCTCATGCATGCGGTTGGAGATCGCGTTGAGCGCGTTGAAGATGAAATGCGGGTCGATCTGCGCGGTGAGCTGGCGCAGGCGCGCATCGCTCACTGTCCGCGAGAGTTCCGCCGCGAGCAGCTCGCCTTCGCGCCGGCGCCGATACTCCCGCACGGTGAACGCAATGAGCAGGATGATCGTGTAGGTGATCACATCCTTCTGCAGCTCGTACACGAGGCTTAACCAGAGACTGCCATAGTCGTAGTGCTGGGACATCGCCAGATAGATGAGCTTGCGGGCGCTGAACATCGCACTCACATGCACCAGCGAGAAGACGACGGCACCGACGACATGCATGGCGATGGCCTGGAGACGCCGCGGACCGTCGAGCCGGAAGCGGCGTTCGAACCAGACGACAAACGGCACCAGCAGGGCAATGACGACGACGCTGGTCGTCTCCCAGACGATCGGTTTCCAGTAGTCGATCGATTCGTGGGAGTTCGCCCGGCCGACGAGTACGTTGAAGCCGAGGTAGAGCCCGAACAGGAGCGGCAGGAGTACGTAGAGAAATTTGCGCATGGCGTGAGAGTACCGCAGGCCCTAGGAGAATCGTTACGCCGGCTGCCCCAGGCCTGATCCCTCCCGCCACATAACTGCTGCCGGCGCCGAATGACTGGGAAATACTTGCCCTGTGTACATCGTTCGAGGATTCAGCATGTGCCGCGTTTGCACGATCGTCGCCTCTGTCGCCCTTCCTGTTTTCGTCATGCTGCTGGCCGCGCGGCCGGTGCTTGCGCAGGATTGGCCGTCCTACGGCGGGGGCCCGGGGGGTCAACGCTATTCGCCCGCGACCAGGATCAATGCCGACAATGTCGGCGATCTGGCGATCGCCTGGACCTTCCACACCGGCGAGCTTGGCGAGAATCTCGCGCGCCGCGACAAACTCACCTTCGAAGCGACGCCGATTCTCATCGGCCGCACGCTCTACTTCACCACAGCGACATCCGTTGTCTTTGCCGTCGATGCCACTTCAGGCACGGAGCGTTGGCGTTACGACGCGAAGATCAACCGGGGCGTGCGCTACAGCGAGATGTCCTCGCGCGGAGTCTCCTATTGGGCGGACTCGGTGCATCCAGAGCAGATCTGCGGGCAACGCATCCTTTTTGGAACGCTCGACGCGCGGCTGATTGCGCTCGACGCCAAAACCGGGCGTCCCTGCGCGGACTTCGGGCAGGGAGGATTCGTCGACCTGTCCACGGGCGTTCGGCTGCAGAACAAGCCGGACTACGCAGTGACCTCGCCACCGCCCGTCATTGGCGACACGGTCGTGGTCGGCTCATCGATCGGCGACAACCGCGCGACCAATCTCGAGCTCGGCGTGGTGCGCGCCTTCGATGTCCGCACCGGCGCGTTGCGCTGGCACTGGGATCCCATCCCGCGCGGCGCCCGGATCCCGCGCGATGCAGCGAATCCGAACTTCGACGAAGTCGCAGCGCAGAACGCGGACTGGACCGGCGCTGCCAATGCCTGGAGCGTGCTCTCCGTTTCTCCCGAAAAGAATCTCGTGTTTGTTCCCACCGGTTCAGCGAGCCCCGATTTCTTCGGCGGCGAGCGGGTCGGCGAGAATCGCTGGGCGAATTCCGTCGTCGCGCTCGACGTCGCCACTGGGCAGCTCGTGTGGGGCCAGCAGATCGTGCATCACGATCTCTGGGATTACGACGTCGCCTCGCAGCCTGTGCTTGGCGAGCTCACGCGTGGCGGCGCCCGCGTGCCCGTCGTGATCCAAGCGACCAAGACCGGACAGATCTTTGTCTTCGAGCGCGATACCGGCCGGCCATTCTTTTCCATCGTCGAAAAGCCCGTTCCACAAGGTGCGGTGCCGGAAGAACGTGCATCAGCGACACAACCGGTCTCATCGATTGCGCCGCTCGCACCCTGGAAGGGGCTCACGGAAAACGACGCGTGGGGACTCACTTTCATTGACCGCAATCAGTGCCGGAAGAAGATCGCCGCGCTTCGATCGGATGGCATCTTCACGCCGCCCTCATTGAAAGGGACGATTCAGCGGCCGGGCTACGCGGGAGGCGCAAACTGGGGCAGCCTCGCGTTCGACCCCGAACGCCAGATTGCGGTGGTCACCGTCATGGACCTGCCGATGGTCGTGCAGCTCATTCCTCGCGACAACCTCAGTGCAATGAGAAATTCAGATAGCTATCCGCATTCGGAATTCGCGCCGATGTGGAATACGCCCTACGGCATGCGCCGCGAGATGCTGCAGTCCGACTGGGGCCTGCCGTGCACCGCGCCGCCGTGGGGTCTACTCGTCGGTGTGGATCTTGCGAGCGGCAAAATCGCGTGGCGTGTACCGCTCGGCACTACGCGCGATCTGGCGCCGTGGCCCTTCTGGTACTTCAAGGGCGTGCCGAGCATCGGCGGTCCCATCGTCACCAAGTCCGGCCTGGTGTTCGTTGGCGCAGCGGCCGACAACTATTTGCGCGCCTTCGACGTCAAGACAGGCCGCGAATTGTGGAAGGGTCGGCTGCCCGGCGGTGGTCAGGCGACGCCCATGACCTACGAGATCGACGGTAAGCAATTTGTCGTCATTGCCGCGGGCGGGTACGCGGGACTCGAAACGACCATCAACGATACGCTCGTGGCGTTCGCGTTGCCGGCGCCGTAGCTCACTCGCTAAAGACGAAACGCCAATCCGACGAGCGCCTCGATCTGCCACAGCCCGGCGGCGCGCGCGTGGATGGTACAGCCCGAATCCACGTTGCCGGAACTGCAGAAGATCGAGCCTTGCGTCT
>JBGPLJ010000204.1:0-6800 GCA_041486385.1 Steroidobacteraceae bacterium | reverse complement strand
CCTGGACCTGGTGCCGAAAGGACGCGACGAAAATGGACGCAGCCAATTCTGGGTACGCCGCCACGACGAGTACGCCGGTGGTCCGGCCGCGAAGTAGACTGACCCGGTCTCCCTCTAACTCAGCCCAAACCTCCGAATGATCCACGCCTTCACCAATTGCGTTACGAGCAGATAGCTGCTCAGGATCGCAAGCAGCGCAATCCCGTACCCCGCGGGCAGCGGCGTGAGTCCAATCGCTCCGGCGAACGGGGAATACGGCAGCCACAATCCCAGCGCGCAGACGCAGATGCTCGTGAGCGCGAGTGGCAGGCTCGGCCTGCTCTGCACGAACGGAATCCGGCCGGTGCGGATGACGTGCACGATGAGCGTCTGCGAGAGGAGCGACTCGAGAAACCAGCCGGTCTGGAAAAGAGTCGCGTTGTGCCACCCGCCGAACCAGGCGATGAGCGTCGCAAACGTCGCGTAGTCGAAGAGCGATGATATCGGACCGATGAAGATCATGAAGCGGCCGATGTTCCGGATGTCCCACTTGCGCGGCTGTTTCACGAACTCCTCGTCGACGTTGTCGCTCGCGATCGCGGTCTGGGAGAAGTCGTAGAGCAGGTTGTTCACGAGGATCTGCACCGGCGCCATCGGCAGGAACGGCAGGAAAGCGCTCGCGCCGAGCATGCTCAGCATGTTGCCGAAGTTCGAGCTTGCACCCATCTTGATGAACTTGGTGATGTTGCTGAAGACTTTGCGGCCCTCGACCACGCCCTGCTGCAGCACCATGAGGTTCTTCTCGAGCAGGATGATATCGGCCGATTCCTTGGCGATATCGACCGCGGTATCCACAGAGACGCCAACGTCCGCCGCTTTGAGCGCCGGGCCATCGTTGATGCCGTCGCCCAAGAACCCGACGACGTGGCCGCCAGCCTGCAGGACCTTGATGATGCGTGCCTTCTGCGCTGGCGCGAGCTTTGCCATGACACAAGTTTGCCCCGCCCTCTCCGCAAGCTGATCATCCGAGAGCGCGTCGATCTCCCCGCCGAGCAGGATGGCTTCGACGGGAAGCCCGACGTGACGGCAGACCGTGCGAGTGATGGCGTCGTTGTCGCCAGTCAGGATCTTGACGGTGACGCCGTGCCTCTCAAGCGCCGCGATGGCGGCACCCGCGCTTTCTTTCGGTGGATCGAGAAATGCGATGTAGCCTGCCAGCACCAGGTCTTTCTCATCGGCGATTGCATAGGCGGTCTTGCTCTCCGGCAGCCGCTTGTACGCCACCGCTATCACACGGAACCCGTCATCGTTGTATTTGCGGGTGAGCTCGTTCAGCTCCGCGGCGTGCGATTCCGGCATCGGCACTTCCCTGCCGTGCTGCTCGGTGCTGGCGCAGATACTGAAGACTTCTTCCACTGCGCCTTTGCAGATGAGGATATGCGGTCCGCCCCGCTCCGCCACGATCACCGACATGCGCCGACGCTGGAAGTCGAATGGGATTTCGTCGACCTTGCTGTACTTGCTGTCGACCTCAAGGCGCTCGTGCACGTCTACGCGATCGAGCACCGCGAGATCGAGCAGGTTCTTGAGTCCCGTCTGGTGAAAGCTGTTGAGATAGGCGTACTCGAGGACGTGTTCCGACTCCTCACCAAAGACATCGACGTGTTTCTCGAGGATGACCTTGTCCTGGGTGAGCGTGCCGGTCTTGTCCGTACACAGCACATCCATCGCGCCCAGGTTCTGGATCGCATTCAAGCGCTTGACGATCACCTTCTTGGCAGCCATGTCGAGCGCGCCCTTGGCGAGATTGATGGTGACGATCATCGGCAGCATTTCCGGCGTGAGGCCCACGGCTACCGCTACCGCAAAGAGAAACGCCTGGAGCCAATCGCCCTTGGTGAAGCCGTTGATGAGAAACACGAGCGGCACCATCACCGCCATGAAGCGGATGATCAGCCACGTGAATCGCGTGACGCCGCGGTCGAAGCTCGTCAGTTGCCGATCAATCGCAATATCAGTCGCAATGCTGCCAAAGTAGGTGTGCGGCCCGGTCGCGGCTACCGCGACGCTTGCAGTCCCGCTGACGACGTTCGTGCCCATGAACACGACATTGTTGAGTTCGAGCGCGGACTTCGTACCGCTTGTTCCAGCGTCGCAGAACCTCTCGACCGGCATCGATTCGCCAGTGAGTGCCGACTGATTGACGAAAAGATCCTTGGATGCTACGACACGCGCATCCGCCGGGACGATGTCCCCGGCCGAGAGATGCAGGATGTCTCCGGGCACCACCTGCGCCAGCGGCACTTCGAGCGGCTTGGCGCTCTCCTTGCGCAGGACGGTCGCAGTGGTATGCACCATCGCCTTCAGGCGCGCGGCCGCCTGGCCGGAGCGAAACTCCTGAATGAAAGAAAGCAGCGTCGACAGGACAACCATCACCGCGATGACGGCGGCACTCTTGGCGCCACCGGTGAAATAGTTGACGACTGCGAGCCCCACGAGGAGTAGCGAGAGCGGGGTGAGCAGCAGCTCCAGAATCCGCCGAGCGGGATTCTTATGCTCAACTTGCGCGACGGTATTCGGGCCGTACTGCCTCAGACGCTGATCGGCCACGCTTGCCGGGAGACCGTCGAGTGAAGTGCCGAGCTCGGTGAGCACGGCCGCCGGCGCCAGCGTGGCGAGTTCCAGCAACTCTTTGCCGCTTACCGACGCGGCTGCCCTCGTCATGGCTTGCCCGCGAGCGCTCCATCCACTATTGCTTGCGCCTCCACCAGCACGCGGCGCAAGTGATCCGCGCCGAGAAAACTTTCCGCGTAGATCTTGTAGATGTTCTCGGTGCCTGACGGGCGCGCGGCGAACCAGGCGTTTTCGGACATCACCTTCAATCCGCCGATCGCGGCATTGTTGCCGGGCGCGTTGCTCAGAATCCTCTGGATCTTTTCGCCCGCGAGATCCTGTGAACGCACCTGCTCCGGCGTGAGCCTGGACAAGAGCGCCTTTTGTTCCCGCGTCGCGGGCGCGTCCACGCGATCGAACGCCGGAGCCCCGAGCGAGCGCGTGATCTCAGCATAAGCCTCGCCGGGATCGTGACCCAGACGCGCCGTGATCTCCGCCGCGAGCAGGCAAGCGACGATGCCGTCCTTGTCGGTCGTCCACACGCTGCCATCGCGTCGCAGAAACGAAGCACCCGCGCTTTCTTCGCAGCCGAAGCCGAGCGACCCGTCGAGCAATCCATCGACGAACCATTTGAAGCCGACCGGCACTTCATACAGCTTGCGGCCGAGCTGGACTGCCAGTCGATCGATCAGCTGCGTACTCACCACGGTCTTGCCGATGGCTGCGTCCGCACGCCAATGCGGTCGATGTTGATAAAGATAGGAGACAGCGACCGCGAGGAAGTGATTGGCGGGCAGCAGGCCCGCACTGGCCGCGACAATCCCGTGCCGGTCGTGATCGGTGTCGCAGGCGAAGGCGACGTCGAACCGGTCCTTCAGTCCGATCAGGCCGACCATCGCATAGCGCGAGGACGGATCCATGCGGATCTGTCCGTCCCAATCGACGGTCATGAAGCGAAACGTCGGATCGACGGCGGAATTCACGACTGTGAGATTCAAACCGTAGCGTTCCGCGATTGGCTGCCAGTAGTGAACGCCGGCGCCGCCGAGCGGATCAACGCCGAGGCGGATGTTGGCGTCGTGGATCACATCCATGTCGATCACGTTCGCGAGGTCACGCACGTAAGCGAAGACGTAGTCGTGCCGGTGCGTCGTCCCGGCGCTTATTGCTTTCTCGTAGGCAATTCGCTGCACGCCGCTCAACCCGCTCTCGAGCAATTCGTTAGCGATCTTCTGGACCTGCCCCGTCACGCCTACATCCGCCGGGCCGCCGTTCGGCGGGTTGTACTTGAAGCCGCCGTCGCCGGGCGGATTGTGCGAGGGCGTGATTACGATGCCGTCGGCCAACCCGGTCTTGCGTCCGCGGTTGTAAACGAGGATCGCGTGCGATACAGCAGGGGTCGGCGTGAACTCCGTCCCGTCCGCGATCATCACATCGACGCCATGCGCGGCCAGCACCTCGAGCGCGCTCATCGCCGCCGGCGCGGAAAGCGCGTGGGTGTCGATGCCAAGATAGAGCGGGCCATCGATGCCGTTGGTCTTGCGGTACCGGCAGATCGCTTCGGTGACGGCGAGCACGTGCCATTCGTTGAAACTACGCGTGAACGAGGAACCGCGGTGCCCCGATGTGCCGAAGGCAACGCGCTGGTCGGGAATGGAAGGATCGGGTTTCTCGCTGTAGTAAGCCGCGATAAGTTTGGCCGGGTCGATCAGCAACGCTGCGGGGGCCGGCTTGCCCGCGAAGGAATTCACCTTCATGCCTTCGATTCCCAGGTCCAATTGCGTATCTCCGGCAGGTCTTCCCCATACTGGCGGATGTAATTGCTGTGCTCGATGAGCTTATCGCGAATCAGATGCCGAACACGGGCGGCTTCGGTCCCAAGGCCCGGCACGCGATCGAGAACATCCTGCACCAGATGAAAGCGGTCGATGTCGTTGAGTACCGCCATATCGAACGCCGTCGTGGTCGTGCCCTCCTCCTTATAGCCGCGCACGTGCAGGTTTCGATGATTGGTTCGCCGGTAGGTGAGCCGATGAATCAACCACGGGTAGCCGTGGTAGCAAAAGATAATGGGCTTGTCGCTTGTGAAGAGCGCATCGAAATCCTCATCGCTGAGTCCATGCGGATGTTCGCTCGCTGGCTGCAGCGCAAGGAGGTCCACCACGTTGATCACACGCACCTTGAGCGTGGGAAAGTACTGGCGCAGCAGCTTCACCGCCGCCAGTGTCTCGAGCGTCGGCACGTCACCGGCGCAAGCCATCACCAGATCGGGGTCGCCGTCGCTGTCATTGCTCGCCCAGTCCCAGACACCCAGGCCCGCGGCGCAGTGCTTGATCGCGGCCTCCATGCCGAGCCACTGGGGCTGCGGTTGTTTGCCGGCGACGATGATGTTCACGTATTGGCGGCTGCGCAGGCAATGATCGACTACGGAGAGCAGCGTATTGGCATCGGGCGGCAGGTAGGCGCGGACGACCTCGGCCTTCTTGTTGACCGCATGATCGATAAAGCCCGGGTCCTGATGGCTGAAGCCGTTGTGATCCTGCTGCCACACATGCGAGGTCAGGAGGTAATTGAGCGATGCGATCGGCCGTCGCCACGGCAGGTGGCGTGAAACCTTCAGCCACTTGGCGTGCTGGTTGAACATCGAGTCGACGATGTGGATGAAAGCTTCGTAGCATGAGAGGAGACCATGACGGCCGGTGAGCAGATACCCTTCGAGCCAGCCCTGGCACAGGTGCTCGCTCAACACTTCCATCACACGGCCGTCGGGTGCAAGATTTTCATCCGTTTCGACGATCTCGCCGCTGAAGGCGCGGCTGGTCGCTTCAAATACGGCCGTCAGGCGATTCGATGCAGTCTCATCCGGGCCGAAGACGCGGAAATTCGCGCTGTCGGCGTTCGCCTTCAGCGTATCGCGCAGGAACTTGCCCGCTTCGCGCGTCGCTTCGCCGATGACGGCGCCCGGGCTCGGCACGTTCAGAGCATAGGCGCGAAAGTCCGGAAGGTTGAGATCCTTGAGCAGCAGGCCGCCGTTGGCATGCGGATTGGCGCTCATGCGCCGCTCGCCTTTGGGCGCGAGATCCGCGAACGTGGCAAGGAGTTTCCCCGTCGTATCGAACAGCTCTTCCGGGTGATAGCTCCTCAACCACTCATCGAGGAGCGTGAGATGCGCAGGGTTCGTCCTGGGATTCGCCAGCGGCACCTGATGCGATCTCCACGTGCCCTCGGTCTTCAGTCCATCGACCTCTTTCGGCCCGGTCCAGCCCTTCGGCGTGCGCATGATGATCATCGGCCACGTGGGGCGCTTCCTGAAGCCGCGCGTGCGCGCTTCGGACTGGATTTCCCGGATCTCCACGATCACGCGGTCGAGTGTCGCAGCCATTCGCTGGTGAACTTCCTGCGGGTCCTCTCCCTGCACGAAATACGGCTTGTAGCCAAGCCCGCGGAAGAGCTGCTCGATTTCTTCACGGCCGATTCGCGCGAGCAGCGTCGCGCTCGCAATCTTGTAGCCGTTCAGGTGCAGGATCGGCAGCACCGCGCCGTCGCGCGCCGGATTCAGATACTTGTTGGAGTGCCAGCTCGTGGCGAGCGCGCCGGTTTCCGCTTCGCCATCGCCGACGACACAGGCGACGACGAGGTTCGGATTGTCGAAGGCAGCGCCGTAGGCATGCGCCAACGAATAGCCGAGCTCGCCACCTTCGTTGATGGAGCCTGGCGTCTCGGGTGACGCGTGGCTCGGGATGCCGCCCGGAAACGAGAACTGCGTGAAGAGCCGCTTCAGGCCCTGCTCGTCCGCGGAAATATTCGGATAGATCTCGCTGTACGTGCCCTCGAGATAGGTATTCGCGACGATCCCCGGCCCGCCATGCCCGGGACCGGTGACATAGATCATGTTGAGGTCGTTGAGCTTGATGACGCGGTTCAAGTGTACGTAGATGAAATTCAAGCCCGGCGTCGTGCCCCAGTGGCCGAGCAAGCGCGGCTTCACGTGCTCGATCCTGAGCGGCTCCTTGAGCAGCGGATTGTCGAAGAGATAGATCTGCCCGACGGAGAGATAATTGGCGGCGCGCCAATAGCCGTGTATCCGCCGCAGCAATTCCGGTGACAGCACGTTCTTCATGTACGAAGACTGCGGAACACGGTCCGCGCAATGATGGCATCTTCATCGGTACGGATGACGCGCACCTGCACGCGGCTCTTGTCCGTTG
>JBGPLJ010000203.1:0-6825 GCA_041486385.1 Steroidobacteraceae bacterium | reverse complement strand
CGCGGCAGCGGCCAAACCCGCCCCTAACCCCCGGCCGGTGCCGGTGTAAAAATCCGGGGTTATTGGCGCGTCCGGCGGGGTGCAGGCCCTGGGCGCTCATGAGAAAACGTGCAGAGGAAAAAAGGGAACGCTGACTCAGCCGTATGCCTCGGATCGAGCGGTGCACGTACGAATCGGTGAGTTCCCTTTTTTCCTCGCAAACCTTGCGGGGCCGGGCGAGCCGACTGCGTCCAGTCATCGTCGAGGCCCCGCGCCGTCGGCTCGCCAACGGCCCCGCAGCGGCGTTTTCTGATGAGCGCCCAGGGCCTGCTCCCCGCCGGGACGCCCGAGCTCACCGTCAGTTCAAGCACCGCGCTCCGTTGCGTGGGCTGAGAGGGAGGATTCCCCCTCTCAGCCCACCCAATATCCCCGGATTTCTACACCGGTACCGGCTCGGGGGAGGTTGCGGCTGCGGCGCAGTGCTCGCAGTTGACCCATCCGGAGTCGCCGGCGACGTAGTGCTCCTTCTTCCAGATCGGCACGCGGTGTTTGACTTCGTCGATGATGAAGCGGCAGGCCTGAAACGCTTCGCCGCGATGGCCCGAGCTCACGCCGACCCACACGGCGAGCTCGCCGACTTCGAGCACGCCGACGCGATGCACGCACAGTGCGTGCGCGACACCGAAGCGCTCGATGGCCGCGCGCACGATGCGTTCGCCTTCCTTGACCGCGAGCTCCTCGAACGCTTCGTACTCGAGTCGCCGCACTTCGCGGCCTTCGTTGTGATTGCGCACCCAGCCTTCGAACGACGCGAACCCACCGGACGCGGGATCCGCGAGCTCGGCGCGCACGAGCGCGCCGTCGATCGTTGCGCGTGTGAAGCGAAAGAGGCTCATCCGCCGGCCACCGGCGGGATGAAGACGACGCTGTCGCCGTCGGCGAGCGGTGTCGTCCAGTCGCGGAACTCCGCATTGATCGCAACCTTGAGCTGCTCGCGCGTGAGCTGGAACGGATAGCGAGTCTTCAGTTCCGTGTAGAGCTCGGCGGGCGTTGCGGCGTTCGTCGTCACGCGTTCTTCGCTGCGGCCGGCCTGTTCGCGCAGGAGCGCGAAGTATTGGACGCGGAGGTTCATGCCCTCACCCTAACCATGCCCCCTCACCCTAGCCCTCTCCCCCTGAAGGGGGAGAGGGAACGGAGATGGCGGCGCTAGCGGCCTTGAACTCATCGGCCGTGTTGATGTTGTCGAGCGCGTGCGGATTGGGCTGATCGATCAGGAGCGCGTCGCTGCGCACGAGAAACTTGCGCGGGCAGTCTTTGCCGCTCGCCACGTGCAGTTCAATGAGCGCGCGGCTTTTCGGTTCGAAGATCGCGCACAGCGGTTCGGGCAGACCGTCGTGTGTGCTGCGGTACGCCGTCGCCACTCGCGACGGATCGCGCGCGGCCGAGAGGTGACGCAAGGTGCCTTCGTCGACGAACGGCAGATCGCAGGCGAGCACGAGCCATGCGACGTCCGGCGCTTCGGCCTGCGCCGCCATGATTCCCGCGATCGGGCCCATATTGGTCACTTGATCGACGATCTGCGGCAGCAGTGCGCGCGCCGGATCGTCCACTTGATCGGGGCGCACCGAAAGGTACACGCGTTCGCAGATGGCGCGTGCGCGCTCGGCGGTCCATTCGAGCTGATTCTTGCCGTGATACGTCAGCAGGGCTTTGTCCTTGCCCATGCGGCTGCTGCGGCCGCCGGCCAGTATCAAGCCATAGAGCGGCGGGGCTTTAGCGGCTGACATAGTCGCTTTTGCCGCCGGTCTTCTCAATGAGCCGCACGGTTTCGATCACGATGTCGTGCGACAGCGCCTTCACCATGTCGTACACCGTGAGGCTTGCGACGGCCGCGCCTGTCAGCGCTTCCATCTCGACGCCCGTCTTGTGATGCACCGAGACTTTGCAGCGGATCACCAGCGAATCGCCGTCCTCGCTGATCTCGATCTGGCAGTGATCGAGGCCGAGCGGATGACAGAACGGGATCAGCTCGTGCGTACGCTTCGCCGCCATCACGCCCGCAACAATAGCGGTGTCGATGACCGGCCCTTTCTTCGACATGAAGCCCTGCGCACGCAGCGTTTTCGCGACCTCCGCCGGCAGACGCACGCGCGCTTCGGCGATCGCGGTGCGTCGAGTCGCCACCTTGGCGCCGATGTCCACCATCGCCGGGCGATTGCGTTCGTCGATGTGCGAGAGCTTGCTCATGTCATCCGCCAATGTAGTACATCTCGACCTTGCGCAGCGGATACTCTTCTGCGCGCATCTTGGCGCGCAGCTCGCTGTAGCGATCGCCGCGCTGCTGCCAGACTCCGCGGATCTTCGCGAGGAGTTCCGCGTCGGTGGCGCCGGCGCGCAGTGGCGTGCGTAGATCGACGCCCTGCGTCGCGAAGAGACAGGTATAGAGCCCGCCGTCGGAGGACAGGCGCGCCCGCGTGCACGAACCGCAGAACGGCTCGCTGACCGAAGAGATGAAGCCGATTTCGCCCGCGCCGTCATCGTACTTGTAACGCTCGGCCACTTCGCCGTGATAGTTCTCCGCGACCGCCGTGAGCGGCCACTCGGCCGAAATCCGCGCCAGTATTTCGCGCGAAGGCACGACGCGCTCGCGCTGCCACTGATTGCGGTTGCCGACGTCCATGTACTCGATGAAACGCACGATCACGCCCGTGCGGCGAAAGTGCCGCACGAGATCGATGATGGTGTGATCGTTGACGCCGCGTTCGACCACGGCATTCACCTTCACCGGCGCGAGCCCGGCGCGCAAAGCGCTCTCGATGCCTTCCAGCACCTGGGCCTTGCCCGCGAAGCCACCGCTCATCTGCGCGAAGACCTTGTCGTCGAGGCTGTCGAGGCTCACCGTCACGCGATTGAGTCCGTTCGCCTTGAGCTCCGCGGCGTATTTGCTGAGGAGCACGCCGTTCGTCGTGAGCGCAACGTCTTCCACGCCTTCGAGCGACGTGAGATCGCCGACCAGGTCGGCGAGATTCGCTCGCAGCAGCGGTTCGCCGCCGGTGAGCCGCACCTTGCGCACTCCGAGCTTGGTAAAGAGGCGCGCGAGGCGCACGATTTCATCGAAGTCGAGCCGCTCCTGGGATTTCAGGAACTGGTAGTGCTCGTGAAACTGCTCCTTCGGCATGCAGTAGGGGCAGCGGAAGTTGCAGCGGTCCATGACCGAGATGCGCAGGTCATGCAGCGGCCGCGCCAGCGTATCGAGCGGCAGATCCGATCCCGCGATGGCAACGACATTGGAGGAGGGCGAGTCGCTCATGATTCACCAGCGCAGGAGCCGGGCGACGAAGCCCTTGGCGAAAGTGTTCGGCCCGGGCGGCAGCTCGACGAAGCCGTCGGTGCCGACGAGCGCAGTGAAATCGCCGGAACCGTTCGTCGGCCTGGGACTCGCCCAGGTGCGGCCCCATTCGTCGGGCTCGAGTTTCACCGGCAGAAAGGTGGTGAGCCCGAGCGGCTGTTCCACCGCGGCGGCGAGCGCGACCTTCTCGCCGAGTTGCGGCGTGAGACCCATCGCTTCGTCGAGCGCCGGCAGCACGTAGCGCGTGAGGCACACGAGTGTCGACACCGGATTGCCCGGCAATCCGAACACGCATTGTCCCCGCGTGCCGATGCCGAACCACATCGGCTTGCCCGGCCGCTGCGAGATCTTGTGAAAGACCTGCGTGACACCGAGCTCGCCGAGCACCTTCGGCACGAAATCGAAGCGGCCCATCGAAACGCCGCCGCTCAGGATCAGGGCATCGTGCGTATCGAGGTGCAGGCGCAAGCGCTTGCGCAGCAACTCCTCGTTGTCGAGCAGATGGTCGTCGCCCACGCGCGAGAAGCCGCGCGCGCGGAGCATCGCCGCGATGCCGTAGACATTCGAACGGCGCACCTGATAGTCGGCGATCGGCTCGCCGGGATCGATGAGTTCATCGCCCGTCGAAACAACCATTATTGAAGGTTGGCTGCTGACACGCACCCGCGCCATGCCAGCGGAGGCCGCCACCGCAATTTCGGCGGCATGCAGCCGGCTGCCGGCGGTAACCAGCAGATCGCCCTGCCTGCGGTCCGAGCCGCGCTTGTGAACGTTCACGTCCGGTACGATGCTTTTCGGATCGGTGAGGCGGGCGTTGCCGTTCGCCAATTCGATTTTCTCGACCGGCACCACGCAATCGCAGCCGCGCGGCAGCACCGCGCCGGTCATCACCTCGATGCAATCGTTGATCTCGGCGAGCGCCATCTGCGGAGCACCCGCGGCCTGCGTGCCAGCCACATGCAGGCTGCGGGCGCCGGCCGCGAGCGCGGCGGAGGAGAGCGCAATGCCATCCATGGCGACACGGTCAAACGGAGGCTGATCGCGCTCCGCGTAGATGTTTTCGCGCAGCACCGCGCCATGACACTGCGTGAGCGGCAGTGACTCGATCGGGAGGCATGTCACATGCAACTGAATCGCGGCGTCGGCTGCGGCGGGTGTGATCAATGAGCACTCTTTTCCTTCTCGGCCTTGAGCTTGGCGTTGAAGGACCGGATCTGTTCGTTGAAGCGCTCCATGATCGCGTGGACTTCGTCGACCGCGGAGTCGTACTTGGCGACGAAACGCTGCTCGCCATCGTCGATCTGCTTCTGCACTGACTTCTTCTTTTCAGCCGACATGCTCGAGTCGATCTTGGGCGCACTTGCCTCGTGTTCCGACTTGATGCACTCGAGATAGACGGCCATGTCGGCGTTGTACTTGTCGTAGTCCTTCTTCGCACCGAGCATGATTTCCTTGGTCGAGGTGGCGCCGTCCGGCATTGTGTCGGGCGCGTGCGGATAGACGCATTCGGCGGCGCCGGCCGCAAGGCCAAAGCTCAGCAAGGCCGCGGCAACAACATGAGCAATCAGCGTTTTCATGAATCCCCCATTGTGGGTTAATGTCGAGCATCCAAGGTCGTAACGACCTATATTATTAGGCGCGGAAAAAAGGGGACAGATTTATTTTCTGGCCGTGTTTATGGGGCGTATTCGGATGATGATATGGAGTCAGAGGCGGGAAGGTCCTTTCGGGACCGCCGTGAATACATCCCTGTAGGCTTCGAGAAAAACGTCCTGTTTTTCACGATCCCGAAAGGACCTCCCCGCCTCTGACTCCCGGTCAGCGTGACTCGTGGCGCCGCGGCTGCAAGGGACGAGTCTGACCCCTTTTTTCGATGGGAGTTCGAGTATGAATGCGTCGATTGCCGTGCCCGCGCCCCGCGCCATTGAACATTTTGTCGGCGGGAAGGGTGTCGCCGGGACCAGCGGCCGGTCCGGCCCCGTCTACAACCCGGCGACGGGCGAGATCGCCGCGCGGGTGCCGCTCGCCAGCAAGGAGGAGACGGCGCGGGCAATAGCCGCGGCGCGGGCTGCGTTCCCGGCCTGGGCGGCTACGCCCCCGTTGCAGCGCGCCCGCGTGATGTTCAGGTTCAAGGAACTTCTCGACCGTCACCTCGACGAGCTCGCGCGCATCATCACGAGCGAGCACGGCAAGGTCCTGTCCGACGCGCGCGGCGAGATGGTGCGCGGCCTGGAAGTCGTGGAGTTCGCGTGCGGCATTCCGCATCTGCTGAAAGGTGAATTTTCGGACAGCGTCGGCAGCGGCATCGACAGCTGGTCGCTGCGTCAGCCGGTCGGCGTGTGCGCCGGCATCACGCCGTTCAATTTTCCGGCGATGGTTCCGATGTGGATGTTTCCCATCGCGCTCGCCTGCGGCAACACGTTTATCCTGAAGCCTTCGGAGAAGGATCCATCGCTCGCGGTCCGGCTGGCCGAGCTGCTGAGTGAGGCGGGCCTGCCGCCCGGAGTCTTCAACGTCCTGCACGGCGATCGTGAGGCCGTCGAAACCCTGCTCACTCACCCGGACGTTGCCGCGGTCAGTTTCGTCGGTTCGACGCCGATTGCCGAGTACATCTACTCGACGGCGTCTCAGCACGGCAAACGCGTGCAGGCGCTGGGCGGTGCCAAGAACCACATGGTGGTGATGCCGGACGCCGATTCCAGGGTCGCGGCCCAGGCTCTGCTCGGTGCTGCCTATGGTTCGGCCGGCGAGCGCTGCATGGCGATTTCCGCTGCGATTGCTGTCGGCGAGGGGACTGCGGAGCGCCTGATCGCCGAACTTGCTCCCATGGTCCGCGCGCTCAAGGTTGGACCCGGGATTCTGGAAGGCGTCGAGATGGGGCCGCTTGTGACGCCCGAACATCGCGAGCGCGTACGCAAGTACGTGGACCTCGGCGTGGAAGAGGGCGCGCAACTCGTGATCGACGGGCGCAAGTTAAGCGTCGCTGGTTACGAAAGAGGGTTCTTCCTCGGGGCCTGCCTCTTCGACCGGGTCGAGGCCCGGATGCGTATATATAAGGAGGAGATCTTCGGGCCGGTTCTGGTCGTTATACATGAACGGGACCTAAACGGCGCCTTGGCGCTCATCCGCGCTCACGAATTCGGCAACGGCACCGCGATCTTCACGAACGACGGGCAGGCCGCGCGGCAATTCGCGCACGCCGTCGATTGCGGCATGGTGGGCATCAACGTGCCGATTCCGGTGCCGATGGCCTTCCACAGTTTCGGCGGCTGGAAGCGCTCGCTCTTCGGCGCGCTGCACGTCCACGGCCCCGACGGTGTCCGCTTCTACACGCGCCTCAAGACCGTCACCGCGCGCTGGCCGACAAGCGGCCGCGGCAGTGCCGAATTCGTGATGCCGACGATGAAGTAGCACGGCGCAACAACCCAAGCCTGACACCGTCCAAGTCCCCCGCGACTCCCTGGTTCCTGAGCCAACTGGCGACGATTTGTGTGGGG
>JBGPLJ010000202.1:0-6853 GCA_041486385.1 Steroidobacteraceae bacterium | reverse complement strand
TCGGCACGGCGCCCGAAACAAGCACCAGCAGCGCAATGGCGCCTGTCCAACGCGGATGGCGAAGAATCCATCGCAAGCCCCTCTCATATGAGCCCTGCAGGCGACCGAGCCACGCGGTCGCACCGACAGGCGGGGGCGGGGGAAACCGCGATGTGAGGAGCGGCACGATGGTCTGTGCCACAAAGAGAGAGGTGAGCATCGCCACCACGATCGGCACGGCCACATGGCTCAGAAAGACCGTGAGCATGTTGCGCTCACCGAAAATGATCGGCACGAAAACAATAATCGTGGATGCGGTACCGGCAAGGACCGCCACGCCAACTTCGCGTACGCCGGTAAGCGTGGCATCGTGGGGGTGAAGCGGATCGAGTTGCCGGTGGCGAAAGATGCTTTCCGTCACGACCACCGCGTTGTCGACGAGGATGCCGACGGCAAGCAACATGCCCATCATCGTCATGACGTTGATTGACATGCCAAAGAAATAGAGCGCGCCAAGCGTGATGGTGAGCGAGACCGGCACTGCGAGGCTCACGATGAGCGTTGTCGGCAGGTCACGCAGGAAGAGAATTAATACGAAAAGACCAAGCACTGCGCCGATGAGACCGGCGTTTCTCAGGTCCTTAAGAGAAGTCTGGATCGCGTCAGCCTGATCGCCGATTACGAACACGCTGATGCCCTGCATCTGCGGGAGTTTGCGCGCCTCGTCGATGACGGCGAGCGCACGCTTGACCACGTCGACCGTGTTGGCCTTGCTTGACTTGAAAACATCAAGGCCGACGGCGGGATGCCGGTCGAGGTGTCGCCCGATGGTGCGTTCAGGAGCCAGCGATGCGACCTCGGCAATGTCGCCAAGCCGGACATCGCCCTGAATCACAAGATTTCTGATGTCATCGAGTGTATGGAACTCACCGATGGGCCGCACGTTGAAGCGCTGCCCACGCTCCGTGATTTCACCGGCGCTGACGGAGAAGTTGCTCTTCTGCAGGAGCGTCAGCAGTTGCGCAATGTCGATATGGTGAGCCGCGATTCGTCCGGCATCGATCAGGATCCGGATCTCTTTTGGTTGCGTGCCCGCGAGCTCGACGCGGGCAACGCCGTCGATGCGCTGCATCGGCTTCTTGAGGACCCGCTCGAGCAGATCGTAGGAGTCGGATAGATCTTCCGCGGCGGAAATACGAACGACCAGGATTGGCTCATCACTGGTGCCGCCGGAGAACATTAAGATGCGATCGGCGCCGGCCGGGAGCTGGCTACGGATCGAGTCGACCTTCGTGCGCACTTCGAAGGCGGTGGCGTCGACGTCGGCATTCATCGCGAACTGGATCTGGAAATCCGCCTGGTTTTCGCTCGACGTTGAACGCACCTGCTCGATCGATCCCAGTGTCGACAGCGCCTCTTCTACCGGTCGCGTGATGAGCTGTTCGACTTCCTCCGGTGTCGACCCTGGGTAGGGAATGCTGATGCCCATGCCTGGGTAGGAAACGTCCGGCAGCTGCTCGAGTGGCAGAAGCCGCGAGGCGATGAGACCGATGACAACGAGCGCGACAAAGAGCATCACCGTGGTGACGGGTCGATGCAATGCGGCGTTCGTATGGATCATGGTTCGCTTCTCAGGGCGCGTGGGCGACGGGTAGCGGCGCAGGTGCTTCCTGCACGGGCGATACGTCTGCCTTGCGGTCTAGGGTCGCGTACATGACAGGGATGACAATAAGGGTCAGCAGCGTCGCGATGGTAAGGCCGCCGATGACCGTGATCGCCATAGGCGCGCGAATCTCAGCGCCTTCACCGAAACCGAGGGCCATGGGCAGGAGGCCGAGGATGGTAGTGACCTTGGTGATCAGGATAGGACGCAAGCGGGTACGGCCAGCAACGATCAGTGCCGTCACCTTGTCCATGCCTCGGGCGCGCGCCTGATTGACCGCATCCAGCAAGACAATGGCGTTGTTGGTTACGATGCCTGCCAGCATGATCATACCCAGCGCGGCGATCACGCTGATCGACGTTCCGGTGATGAAGAGCGCCCAGATTGCGCCGATGACCGCGAGCGGAATTGTGAACATGATGACGAATGGATGCAGGAGAGACTCGAATTGAGAAGCCATCACGAGGTATACGAGAAAGATCGCGAGAGAGAAGGCGAATATGAGCGACGTCTTCGCCTCCTCGAATTCCTCGGCCTGTCCGGTCACGTGGGTTGCGAGGCCCGAGGGAATTTCCACTGAATCGACAATCTTGTGCAGGTCTTCCTTCGCGCCGCCGAGATCACCATAGGCGAGGTCGGCGGAAATGATTGCGACACGCTCCTGAGCCGAGCGACGGATTTCCGCGGGGCCGGTTGCAAGCTTCACGTCTGCGACCGCGATCAGAGGAACTGGGCGCGCGGAACCGGGATTCACGATGAGATTGCGTACTTCCTCAAGCGAGGCCTGGCGCGCATCAACGCTGCGCACCAGCACGTCAATTTTCTTGTCACGCCATTTGTAGCGCGTTGCGAGTTCGCCACGGACACTGGCCACCACTCGATCGGCGATGTCCCGTACCTGCAAGCCGAGCTGCGCCGCGCGCTCCTGATCGAACACGATCTGGATTTCCGGATTGCCGGCTTCAATCGTCGATTTGATGTCGGCAAAACGGTCGTTCGCGAGCATTTGTGTCTTGATGGCGTCCGCGACTTTGCGCAGCCGGTCGAGATCGTAGCCTGAGATTTCTACTTCCAGCGGTTTACTGAAGGTAAAGAGAGACGGGCGGCTGAACTGATACTGGGCACCCGCCACGGACGTCATGGCGGTTCGCAGCTGCGCCATGGCGGCGTCCTCGTCACGACGCTTGGAACCAGGCTTGAGAGTGATGCTGAGTTTGCCGGTATTCTCTCCGGCATCGACGGGATTCGCGTCGAGTCGATTGCCGGTACCCGCGACTGAATAGGTCAGGGCGATATTTTCGAGACGGGAAGCGGCTCGCTGTGCGATGCCCACGGTGCGGTCCGTCTCATCGAGCGGCGTGCCCGGCGCCATGCGAATATCTATATCGAAGCCACCCTGCGACAACTGAGGAATGAGCTCGGTGCCAAGGAAAGGCACGAGCGCGAGCGTCGCAAAAAACACAGCGAGCGCTCCACCAATGACCTTCAACCGATTGTTAAGCGCCCAGGTCACCACCGGTGGATAGATATCGTAGAGGTAGCGATAGGCCGCCTGTGTCGCATAGACAAAGGGTGACAAGAGCAAGCGCATGACGTTGCCAACTACTCGGGCTGCCCGACGCAACAACGCGCAGGTCGCCGCCAATGTGCGGCCGAGAGGGCCGAGCCGTTTCGGTTCGTAGCCAGGCGGCGTGACCACAGCGGGACGCCCGGCGACGATCATCGGCACCAATGCGAGCGCAACGATGAGTGACAGTAGCAGCGAGAAGGTAACGGTGAGTGCCTGGTCGCGGAAAAGCTGACCCGCGATTCCGGTGACAAACACCATCGGAAAGAATACGCAGACTGTGGTGAAGGTCGACGCGACCACCGCCATCGAGATTTCTCGTGTGCCTTCGCGCGCGGCTTCAAGCGGCGAGGCTCCCTCTTCGCGTCGCCGGACGATGCTCTCAAGGACGACTACCGCATTGTCGACCAGCATGCCAGCCGCCAGTGCGATGCCTCCGAGCGACATGATGTTGAGAGTCAGCTTGGTCGTGTACATGAGCCAGAAAGTGCCGACAACGGATACGGGGATTGCGACCGCGGTGATCCAAGTCGCGCGCGCATCGCGCAGGAAGCAGTAGACGACAAATAGCGAGAGCAGACCGCCAAGCAGAGCGGCAATCTTCACTTCGTCGATCGCGGACGCGATGAAGTGTGCCTGGTCGTAGACGATTCGGATGTCAGTCGCCGCAGGAAGGTTCTTCTTGATCTCGTCGAGGCGTGCCTGCACAGCCTTGGAGAGCTGTACGGTATTGGCATCGCCTTCCTTGTAGATCGCGAGTTCGATGGATTCACGGCCATCAACACGCGTGATCGCTTCGCGATCCTTGTAGCCGCGGCGCACCTCGGCAATGTCGCGCAGGTAAACGGGCTTGCCGTCTACGGTCGTAATGATGGCGTTCGCCATCTCCTCGACCGACTGGAACTCGTTGAGTGTGCGCACGAGATAGCGCTGGCTCCCTTGCTCCAGGCGCCCGCCCGATAGATTGACGTTCTCCGCACGAATCCTCTTCGCGACCATCTCGATCGACAGGTTCAGTTGCGCAAGTTTGTCCTGATCGGTGTAGATCTGAATTTCATCTTCGAGGCCTCCGCTGACCTTAACGGCGGCGGTGCCATCTACCGCTTCGATGTCGGGCTTCAAGCGGTCCTCGGCAAATCGGCGCAAGGACTTCAGCCGTTCTTCGCTCTGAGCGGCACTTTCCGCCTTGGCCGTATCGAGGAGAGCGAGGCGCAACACCGGTTCGCTCGATGGATCGAAGCGGAGAATGAGCGGACGGGTTGCTTCCAGGGGAAGTTGCAGCAGATCGAGTTTTTCCCGCACCTCGATTCCGGCAAAGTCCATGTCCGTGCCCCAGGAAAACTCCAGGGTCACGTCCGACTGGCCGGCACGTGACACCGAGCGCACCTGGCGTACATTGCGAATGATGCCGACCGCTTCTTCGACCGGGCGGGTGATCAGATTCTCGACTTCGAGCGGCGCGGCACCGGTCAGTTCCGTGCGCACCGTGACGGTCGGATATGACAGGTCCGGCAGCAGATTGACCTTGAGCCGCGAGAGAGAAACGATGCCGAACAGCATCAGCGCGACCGTGCACATGATGACTGTGACCCGGCGCCGTGTTGCAAAGTCGACCAGTTGCATGACTTACGAGCCTCGCCTGAAGTACTCTCGAACGCGATCCAACCTCAATGGTCGGGCCCCGAAGGTCATAGCGCCTAGCGCTTGACCGTTGCTGTATCCGGGGCCACGTCGAGCGTTACAACGCGCACGATGTTGCCGGTCTTGAGGCCGTTCTGGCCGACGACGACGATCTTCTCGTTTTTCGCGAGGCCGGCCGTCACCTCGATCGTGCCCGCATTCGCAAGTCCGGTCTGGATGTTGCGCTGCTCCGCCTTGTCCTTGTTGATCACGAACACGGTTGCCTGGCCGTCGTTGTCGACGATGGCCGTGCGCGGAATCTGCAGAGCCTGGGCGCGGCGCTCGTAGACAACGCCGACTCGCGCGAACATTCCGGGCTTTAATTTTGCGGTCGGATCGTTGACCTCGACCGTGATCTTGAAGGTGCCCGTCGCAGGATCGATCACCGGGCTGACGCGTGCAATCTTGCCGATGAACTGCTGACCGGGTAGCGCGTCGACGCCAAGCTGCGCCGGCTGACCGGCGGACAGCTGCCGCAGCTCGCGTTCGGGGGCATGCACGTAGGCGATCAGTGGCTGCAGGTCCGTGACCTTGAACACGACGGCATTCGGCTGAATCGTATTGCCGACCTTGATGTTGCGCTCCGCGACGACGCCAGAGATCGGCGCGCGAATTTCCGTGTAGCTGAGCTGCAACTGTGCGATGTCGTTGGAAGCCTTCAGCGCGTCGAGATCCGCTTTCACATTCTCGACGGCATTCGACGCGATCAAGCCCTTTGCATACAGGTCCGAGTTGCGCTGGTAGTCGCGCTCAAGCTTGTGCAGATTGGCAGCGGATTGAGCGAGCTGCAGTCGCAGCTGATCGCCATCGAGCACGGCAAGAACCTGACCAGTGTGGACGTTCTGCCCTTCCTCAACGAGGATGCGCTTCACCTCGCCGCCGACTTTGGCGACGACGACTGCCTCTGCATCGGCTTCGAGCGTAGCCGTTCCCGAGTAGACCGCCAGCATCTCGCCCAACTGGGGTTCGCGGACTTCTACGGGGATTGGCGCCGTCTCGGCTTTGTCGTCCTTGGCCTTGCCATTCGCGTCGCTGCCGCAACCCGTGAGCGACGCAAATGCTATTACGGCCGCTACGGCAAAGAATGATCTGTTCATCGAGGGCTCCCTGATCCACAGGCCGGATTCCGCGGCTGCAGCTTTAAAATCAAACAGTTACGATATACTTGATGCCGGTCGCACGAGGCGAGTGGCGTGCATACTAAAGTTGGTTAGTGTTGTAGTCAAGTATAACAGTGAATCCAAGCGCAACGATGCGGACGGCCCGCATGAGAGCACTCAATCAGGGTCAGGGTTTAGCAGCCGCCGAATTTTGGGCTGTTGTTGGTGAGCCGCTGTTGTCCTGCGCCCAATCGGCAGCGATTTGCGCAGCTTCATCGAGGACAGCGTCAGGCAGATCGCCGTCTTTAATCTGATCGAGCGAGTCGACGGGCTTCAATCCGTGCGTCACACGGCGCTGGTTTTCGCGCTGAAGCCGCGCCTTGTCCTGATTTTCGCGCTCGAGCTGTCGTGTCTTGAGATTGAGCGATACCGTCTTCTGCGAGCGTATTTCCTGCACGGCAGCGATATCGCCGAGGAGCGTTCGATAGTCGATATCCGCAGCTATGCGTTGATCGTGTGATTGTGTGAGTTCCGGAACAAGCGGCGGAATGCGTCCTTGAGTGTGAAAAGGCACGGGGCTGATGCGGTCCCAGGGGAGGGCGGTGTCTCGCGTACTTTCGCCAACTTCATTCGGGTCGATCAGCGAGGCGAGCTCGATGTCTGGCTCGACGCCCCGGTGCTGCGTACTCTCACCCGTAATGCGATAGAACTTGCCGCTCGTCACCGTTACTTGTCCACGCGTCGGTCGGCGCGTGAATGGCGAGTCGTCGAGCGGATAGAGCGTTTGAACTGTGCCCTTGCCGTAGGTGCGCTGACCAACGATGAGTCCGCGGCCATAGTCCTGGATGGCAGCCGCGAATATTT
>JBGPLJ010000201.1:0-6857 GCA_041486385.1 Steroidobacteraceae bacterium | reverse complement strand
TCCTGCAGCTGCTCAACAAGCTCGCTGCGCACCTCGTTGAGCGACCGTCCACGGAACTGCTCATTGAGGTAATTCGCAGCACGGTGCAACTCGTCTGCCGAGAAATGGCGTTCCAGCTGCACGACGCGATTCTGCACCTCATGCCCACTGACCACGAGCACGGCGAGTACGCGATTCTCAGAGAGCGGTACGAACTCGATCTGCGTCAACGAGGGATGGTGCGCGCGCGGCACGGTAACAACGCCGGCCATCTGTGTGACGCCCGACAGCATGTGCGACGTCGACGCGACCAGAGACTTGAGGTCCAGCCTGTGGGCTTCAAAACGCCGCTCCAGCTCCACCACCTCTGCGTTGCCCGGCGGCTCGAGTTTGATCAAGGTATCTACGAAAAATCGGTAGCCTTTGTCCGTGGGAATACGGCCGGCGGAAGTGTGCGGCGAGGCAATGAAACCCAGCTGCTCGAGATCCGCCATCACGTTGCGGATCGTCGCGGAGCTCAAGCTAAGGCCCGACTCCCGCGACAAGGTGCGTGAGCCGACGGGCTGTCCGTCGCGGATATAGCTTTCAATGAGGAGCTTCAGCAGACGCTGGGCGCGCTCATTCAGAACATCGTCGGCTGCGTCGGTGGCCATGGTGGTCGGCACTGGGTGTGAGACCGTATAACGGCGGCTACGGGGTGGCCGGTCCGCCGACGGTGCGGAAGCTAGCCACGGCCCTGTCAGCACGTCAAGCGACGTCCGCATCGGCTTGCAGCGCAAGGAAACGCATTTCAGGTGCATTTGGCACGCCGTCCCGCTGGTCGTGATGGTTTCGCCGTGCTAAAAGTCGCGGACTGATGGCCAGAACAATCCGCACGATCGCCCTGATAGGCCGCGCAAGCGATGCCCGAGTGGCGGACGCAATGGTTACGCTTGCGACCCACCTTGCGGATTCCCGCTATGTCGTTCTCGTTGCCGAGGAGGCAGCCCCCGACTTCCGCGGTACGCGAGTCACGCAACTGCCGGAGTCCGCGGTAGCCGCTCAGGCCGAGCTCATCATCGCCATCGGCGGTGACGGCACCATGCTGTACGCGGCACGGTTGCTGGCTGGTCGCGACGTACCATTGTTTGGAGTAAATCGCGGCAGACTAGGCTTTCTCACGGATGTCACGCCCGCGGAAATGATCGAACGTGTCGATCAGGTTTTGGGCGGTGACTACGTCGAAGATCGCCGGACGCTTCTCGGCGCCACGCTCACCGCGGCATCGGGCAAATCGCACTCGATGCAGGCCCTCAATGATGTGGTGCTGCAGAAGTGGGAAACCGGGCGCATGCTCGACTTCGAAACCGCCATCGATGGCCGCTACGTCAATACCCATGGCGGCGATGGACTGGTCGTTGCAACCGCGACTGGCTCAACGGCGTACGCCCTGTCCTGTGGCGGGCCGATCGTCGAACCCAATCTGGACGTCGTGGTGCTCGTGCCCATCTGCCCGCATACGTTGTCCGACCGCCCCATCGTTGTGCCGAGCAGTGCGCGCATCGAGGTGCGGCTGTGCGAGCGACCGGACACCAAGGCCCAAGTGACTTGCGATGGTGCGATGCTTGGCGATCTCGAACCAGGCGACCTCCTGGCCATCGGCCCGACGAACGCTCGCGTCACTCTCCTGCACCCGCCCGGATACGACTACTTCCGTCTGTTGCGGTCGAAACTCCGCTGGGGCCGCGGCGCGTTTCAGGCACCCAGCAGCATCGACGAGAGCTGAGGCCACCGTGCTCGCCCATCTGCAGATCCGCGATTTCGCGTTGATCGATCGCGTCGAACTCGAGTTTGGCGACGGACTCACGGTGGTCACGGGTGAGACTGGCGCCGGTAAGTCGATAATTGTCGATGCTTTGCTGCTCGTTACCGGCGGCCGTGCCGCGAGTGACGTCGTCCGCCATGGCGCGGAACGCGCCGAGATCAGCGCGACGTTCGACGTGAGCAATGAAAGCGCCGCGCACGCATGGCTCAAGGAGCAATCGATCGACTGTGACGATGAGTGTGTACTGCGCCGCTCAATTTCTGTGGACGGCCGCTCCCGCAGCTATGTCAACGGCCAGGCGGTATCGCTGCAGGCGTTGCGTGGTCTCGGCGAACTCCTCGTCGACATCCACGGGCAACATGAATTTCAATCGCTCGGCCGCCCTGCCATCCAGCGCAGTGTGCTCGACGCGCATGCGGGTCACGACGCGCTCGTCGTCCAGGTAGCGGAAGCTTACGCGCTCGTCGCTGAATTGACCGAGCGGGCCGAGACGCTGCAGGCCATGGCCGCCAATCGCGCGTCTCAACTGGAACTGCTGCGCTACCAGGTGCGTGAACTTGACGCGCTTGCGCTGGTAGCCGGCGAACTCGAAGAGCTGCAGAGCGAACAGCGGCGGCTCGCCAATCGAGGCCGGCTGGGCGAGGGCTTGAGCCAGGTTCTTGATCATCTGTACGACAGCGACAGTGGCAGTGCCTATGCCCTCGTCAGCCGCAGCCAGATGCTGGTGAGAAACCTCTCGACGCTTGACGGCCAGCTCGCGCCGGCTGAAGCGCTGCTCACAGAAGCTGGCGTTTCGCTGCGCGAAGCGGCCGACATCGTGCGGCACGCGTTGGCAGAGCTCGACGTTGATCCTGCGCGGCAGGACTGGGTGGAAAGACGCCTCGCGTCTGTTGAGGAATTGGCCCGCAAACACAAGGTCACGCCAGCCGAGGTTGCAGCAACACGAGATCGGCTGGCCGCCGAACTCGCGGCGCTCGAAAGCAGCGAGACGCAGCTCGGGCAGTTGCAGACGCAACTGGCACAGGCCTCGGCGCGCTATACCGAAGCCGCCGCGGCACTGTCGAAATCTCGACGTCGCGCGGCAAGAGCGCTTTCAACTACCGTCTCCGCCCGGATGCATGCGCTCGGCATGAGCGGCGGCCGTTTTGAGGTGAAAGTCGACGCGACCGAACCGCCCGCAGTGCGCCGTGAAGGGGCGGACGAAATCGAATTTGTGGTCACGGCCAATCCCGGGCAACCGCTCAAAGCACTGTCACGCGTCGCCTCGGGCGGTGAGCTTTCGCGTATCAGTCTCGCGATTCAAGTGGCCGCAGCGAGCAAGGTCGCTATCCCGTGCATGGTGTTTGACGAGATTGACGCTGGCGTCGGCGGTGCCGTCGCCGAGATCGTCGGACGCCAGCTGCATGAGCTCGGCCGCCGGGTTCAGGTGCTCTGCGTCACTCACCTTCCGCAGGTCGCGTCCCAGGGCCACGCCCACTTGCGCGTCAGCAAGATCACCGATGGCAAACTGACTCGTACGGTAGCGTCAGCCCTGGGCACGGCCGAACGCATTGAGGAGCTCGCACGCATGCTCGGCGGCGTGGAAATCACCACGCGGGCGCGCGACCATGCGCGCGAGATGCTGCGCCTTGCGGCACAGACGGTCCGTAGCGGCTAAAGCGGCTCTGCCTGCCTTCCGTGCGATGTGCTACCGCCGCTGGCGGCGCGGACAGTCTGGCCGGATACAATGGCCAAACATGGTCAGGGAATGATCCTTGAGTTCGAAGCCGAGGCGTTCGGCGACCGAGCGCTGCCGTTCCTCAATGCTCGCCTCCATGAACTCTTCGACGCGGCCGCAATACAAGCACACGATGTGATCGTGGTGCTCGCCCTGGTTCAATTCGAAAACGGCCATGCCGTCCTCAAAATGATGGCGAGTGACGAGGCCCGCGGACTCAAACTGGGTCAACACGCGGTAGACCGTGGCAAGACCAATGTCCTCATGCTGCTCAAGCAGGCGGCGGTAAATGTCCTCAGCATTGAGGTGCCGGTTCGTGCTGCCGGCCAGAATATCGAGAATGCGCATCCGGGGCACGGTGGCCTTCAAGCCGGCGCGACGCAGGTCATTTTGTTCCACGAGAAATCTCCGCATGTCGATGGTCCATCACCACACAAGCTCTGCCTGCCGGCGGCGATGTCACGCCCGTAGCCAGGACTCGAGTCGATCGGCTTGGACGGGAGAGCGTGGTCGATTATCCTCTTGGCCCGGCTTTGCGACCAGTCCGACACAGAATCGGCCGCAGAAACATTAAGGATCGACTCTCACATGGCGCTTCCGCTTCGCAAAGTTCACTTCGCTCTCATTACGTTGGCGCTTGGCGCAGTCATTGCGTGCGGCGGATGTGTGTATCGCATCAACATCCAGCAGGGTAATTTCCTGAAGCCGGAGGACATCGATCGCGTGCAGACCGGTATGACCCGCAGCCAGGTACGCTTTCTGCTGGGCACGCCGATGGTGCGCGACAGTTTTGATACCGACCGATGGGATTACTACTACTACCTGGTCAAGGGCCACTCGCGGCACAAGGAAACGCGCCACGTTGTGGTGCGATTTGAGAGCGACAAGGTAGCGCGGATCGAACGTCTGAAGATGCCGGCCGCGAGTGCGCCATCCGCATTGCCCGGCGTGCCTCCGGCGGCCGAACCAGCCAAACCCAATCCGGCGTCCTGAAGTCAGATTGCCGGCGGAGCTCGTCCGTAGATCTCGCGGGCGCGTTGCGCGAATGCAGTCATGATCGACTGACATACGCGTTCGAAGATCGGCTCGAGCAGGAAGCGGCTGGTGAGCGCATGGAAGTCGTATTCGAGCCGCAGCCCGGCTCGCACTCCCTTGCCGGCGATGTCGGCGAAGCTCCAGGCGCCGCGCAGCTCGCGAAAGCTGCCGTCGACCAGCTCGATCCGGATTGCCCGGTCCGCCTCGAGTGAATTGCGCGTCCTGAAAGACAGATGCAGCGGACCTTTGCGGACCTCAATGGCCGCCAGCATATGGCTCGCATCGCTCTCGATCACGCGAGCGGCGCTACACCACGGCAGGAACTTCGGATAGCTCGCCACATCGTTGACGAGTGCAAACATCTGCGCTGGCGAGTACGGCAGCAACAGACTCCTTTCTACGGTCTTGATGGTCATGGTGTTATGGGCACGCGCACCGGCTAGCATTGTCCGCATGGCAGAGAAAGAAACACAACCCGCCGCGATCGCAGTCAACCGTAGGGCCACCCACGACTATTTCATCGAGGATCGCGAGGAAGCGGGTCTCGCGCTGCTCGGCTGGGAGGTCAAGAGCCTGCGTGCCGGGCGCGCTCAGCTCAGCGAGAGCTACGTAATCCTGCGTGCCAACGAGGCCTGGCTGCTCGGGGCGCATTTTTCGCCTCTGACCTCGGCGTCGACCCACGTGAACACCGATCCGGCGCGCACCCGCAAGCTTCTTCTGCATCGACATCAGATTGATCATCTCGCCGGATCGGTCGAGCGGCGCGGCTATACGCTGATTCCGTTGAAGCTCTACTGGAAGGCGGGACGCGTCAAGCTCGAGATCGGGCTCGCACGCGGCAAGAAACAGCACGACAAGCGTGCCACCGAGAAGGACCGCGACTGGCAGCGCGACAAAGCACGACTGTTGCGCAATCGCTGAACGCGATCCCCATTGAGGCGCTGGTCTGCGGTACCATCCATATCTTGCATTTGGGGGCGACCGGATTCGACGTGGGTTGCGAAACTTCAAGTGCGTGCCGAGGTGCAGTACATCTCGTAAAACATGCTGCAAACTTTAGTTGCCAACGACGACAACTACGCCTTAGCCGCTTAATCCCGGCTAACCTCTGACTGGCATGTGCTTATGCATCCAAATCAGGGGACGCGCTCATAAGCTCGCGGTCCGGTCGTGCTCGAGGTTCCGGACAGCTAAACGTTACTCGGCTGGCCGCTGGTTTTCCCCGCCCATCGGGTAGCCAGAGGTGAGAACAATAGGTGTGGATACGCACGTAGTATCGGGAAGCGTAGTGCTTGCGGACGGGGGTTCGATTCCCCCCGCCTCCACCATCTACCACCTCCAACTTTCGGGTTGGAGGTGTGCTCCTGCGCTAAAGCTTCGCGCCTCCACGACGATATCCCGGCCACTGAAGGTCAGGCGACGCGCCACAGACGGCGCGCCGATGCAGGTCGCGTGGCATGTTTTCTACCGTTTCCGGTTTCTCTGCGCGCCGTGCTTTGGCTGCGGCGTTCGCAGCCAGTCTTTGTGCATGCGGCGGCGGATCACAACCGCTGCCGCAAGCGCAAAACGCACGTCCGGTACCGCAGTCTGACCTGCAAATTGCCGAGCTGCTTTACACGGACAGTTCGCGCACACCCGCCGATTTCTATGCCGAGCCCGCGCCGGTTTCGAGCTACACAACGACCTTTCACATCAAGAACAGCGACGTCACAGCAGTGGTTGCGCCGCAGGATCCAACCTTTGAGCTCTGCACGAAAGACTGGAGTCAGGCGCTTGCCTGGTCAGAGACAGTCGCACTCGCAGAGCCGGTGTACAGTGATCTCAGCGCCACCGACAGCAACGAGCACTTTTTTGAATTCGTACGAACGCCACGCTCATCGAGCCTGGGTCCGCAGCAGATGCGTGTCTATCGCTGCGATTTTCTCGACCGTCAGGGCGTTGACCTGCACCATGCAACGACTGCTGCAGGTCACGTCAACAAGCGACCCATTGCCGCAACGGATCTGAAGTGGATTGCAGAGTACCTCTGGCGCTTCAGCAGCTACAACAACGTCGACAATCTCGTTCTGAAGTCAGCCGCGGTAGCCGGCGTATCCGATCAGACGCACGAATTGACGCTAGCTCAGCTCGAGCGTGGCGCAGGTGCCATCGGTTGCGACCGGGTGCGCGTGTTCGCATGGCGCTATCGCGCTGCGCCTGACACCGGACAGCTCGCGAGTACGCAAACCGATCTGTGGACATTCGACGCGCGCAGTGATTCGGGCAACACACAGCTCTGCAGTCATTGATCGAGTTGCTGGCCGCGGCGAGCGTACTGCAGGC